>NZ_JBVJHR010000014.1:0-197339 GCF_055586705.1 Sphaerisporangium sp. NPDC049457
GTTTATAGCTCGCGGGGAGAAGGGGCGTGGGCTACGGGGGGAGGACCCCCCCCCCCCCCCCCCCCCCCCCCCTCCCCTCCCCCCCCCCCCCCCCCCCCCACGGTTCGCGGTGTTCTGGAGGTCAGGTCCGGAGGTCAGCCCGCGCTGCAGGAGACCGAGGGCCAGTTCCAGTTGCCGTTGTGCTGGATCGTGACGCCGAAGTTGTTGCCGCTGCCGTTGGGCCTGGCGACCAGTTGCTGCGCGCTGGGGTAGCTGGCGCTGATGTTCCAGGTGCTCAGGACCTTCGCGGGGGACGGGATGTTCATCGTGACGGTCCAGTTGCTGGAGCCGGAGACCGCGACGTTGAGGTTGTAGCGGTCGCTCCACGACTGGCCGGCGGACAGCGATGCGGTGCAGCCGCCACCGCCACCGCCGCCACCGCCACCGCCGCCACCGCCACCGCCACCGCCGCCACCGCCGCCGCCACCGCTGCCTTCGCCCATGGTGATGTTGGAGCTTCCGCTGCTCTGGTAGCCCTCGGTGGCGAGGATCATGTAGTCATGGCTGCCCAGGTTCATTCCGTACCGGGACCATGCGTCGAAGTGGTTGCCCGCGGTGATGGTGCCGCCGGTCTTCTTCTGCTGCCGGACGCTCCAGTACTGGTTGAACGTCTTGTTGCCCTCGATGGAGGGGGCGTTGTACCGGGTGGTCTGGTAGACGTCGTAGGTGCCGCCGTCGCTGGTGACCGTGCCCTTGTAGGTGCCGGTGGGCCGGTAGGTGCCCCAGTTGTCGACGATGTAGTACTCCACGAGCGGGTTCCTCGTCCACCCGTAGAGGGTCAGGTACGCGTTGCCGGACGGGTTGAAGCTGCCCGAGTAGTTCACGGTCCTGCGTCCACCGGTGCTCCAGCCCTTGCCGGCGACGAAGTTGCCCGTGTTGCGCCATGAGGTGCTGTAGTTGCCGCCGGACCCGAGTTCCATGGACACGGTGCCCTGGCTGTCGGTCCAGAAGGAGTAGAAGTAACCGTTGTTGGTGCCGGTCTGGTTCGTCGTGACGGCCGCGTGGGCGGTGCCGGGCAGCATCGTTATGACCGCTACCAGCACTACGGCGAAGGCACGGCCGGCGAGTTGCCAGGCGCGGCCGCCTCCGCGGCTTCTCGGACGGGTGGGGACGTGGTACATGTGCGCGCTTCCTCCTCGTGAGGCTGGCGGGGGGCCAGGCAGCGTGATACGAGCCTGCGTGGCTCTCGGCGGTCAGGGCGGCGACCGCCGCACGCCGGCGTCGTACGACGCGGCGGAGGTTGGCCGGTCGTCATGCATCGGCGACCGGAGGACCGGGTCGCGGCAGGTGACCCGGATCGACAGTGGCCGGGTCTGTCGATGGCGACAGTCTTCGTGCGCCTTGTCAGGCTGTCAACGATTCCCGAAAGATTGCGACCCGCCGTTCTCCGCCTGAACTGGCGTTTCACCTGCCCACTGACCCTGTCCAGCCGATCGTTCGCCAGGCCAGACGATGAAAGTTTCGGCTTTTCCCCGAATCTTGCGGTGTGCGGCGCGCCGTCCCCCGCGGCGCCGCTTTTCGCGACGCGAGCCGCGCGTCTCCCGCGGCGCCGCGCCGGGCTCAGGTGACGGAGAGCGGGCGGGTCACCTCCTCCAGCGGTCTGCGCTCGGCGTCGACCGCGAGGAACAGCGCCACCACCCCGGCGGACAGCATCATCGCGGCGGCGAAGGAGTAGCCGTAGAACAGCCGGACCGGGTCCGGATGCGCGCGGTCGCCGATCAGCGCGCCGAAGACCGTGGGGCCGAGCGAGCCGAAACCCTGGGCGACGGAGAAGAACAGCGCGATGGCCAGCGCCCTGATCTCCAGCGGGAACAGCTCGCTGACCGTCAGGTACCCCGAACTGGCCGCCGCCGAGGCGACGAAGAAGATCACCGACCACAGCAGCGTCTGCGTGACCGCCGTCAGCACTCCCTGCTTGAACAGCCATGCCGTCACGGCGAGCAGCGCCCCGGAGACGAGATAGGTGCTGGAGATCATCACCCGGCGGCCGAGGGTGTCGAAGAACCGTCCCAGCAGGATGGGCCCGGCCAGGTTGCCCACCGCGAACGCGAACAGGAACTTCGAGGCGTCGTGCGGGGCGATGCCGTAGAAGGTGCTCAGCACGAGCACGTAGGTGAAGAAGATCGCGTTGTAGAAGAACGACTGGCTCATCATGAGCGTCGCGCCGAGGACGGTCCGCCGGGGGTACTGCCGCAGCACCACCCGCAGGATCTCCCGGTAGGACGGCGCGCCGTGCGGGCGGAAGTCCATGGCCCTGCCGGGATCCACCGGCGGCACGGCGCCCCCGCCGCGGCGGACGGCCTCCTCGATGCCCGCGGTGGCGCGCTCGGCCTCCTCCCGCCTGCCGTGCATGAGCAGCCATCGGGGACTTTCCGGCAGGTGCCGGCGCAGCGCCCAGATGGCCACGCCGAGCGCCGGGCCGATGAGCAGCCCGACCCGCCATCCCACGTCGATCGGCAGGATGTCGGGGTCGAGCAGCACGTAGGTGCTCGCCGTGCCCACCATCGCCCCCAGCCAGTACGTCCCGCTGACGGCCAGGTCGACCCGGCCCCGGTAGTGGGAGGGGATGAGCTCGTCGATGGCGGAGTGGATGGCCGAGTATTCGCCGCCGATGCCCGCGCCGGCCAGGAAGCGGAAGAACAGCAGAAAGGCGAGGTTCGGCGAGAACGCGGTGATGCCGTTGGCCACCAGGTACAGCCCCAGGGTCAGGATGAACAGCTTGCGCCTGCCGAACCGGTCCGACAGCCGCCCGAACACCAGTGCCCCGATGACCTCACCGATCAGGTACACCGTGGCGGTGAACCCGACCTCGACGGCCGAGAGCCCGAGCGTCCGCGTGTCCCGCAGGACGGAGCCGACGGCGCTGGCGATCGTGATCTCCATCCCGTCCAGCACCCATGCCACCCCGAGCGCGACGACCAGCCGCGTGTGGAACCGCGACCACGGCAACCGGTCGAGCCGGGCGGGCACCATACTGCGGACTACCCTCTCCATGGTCACCGAGCGTAGCGACCCGTGGCGCTACGCGATGGATCTTGCTGCCGCGCGGCCGGGAGATGCGGGCGCGCCCGGCCGCGCGGGACGCCGCCGCCCGGGACGCCGCCGGCCGGGACGCCGCCGGCCGGGACGCCGCCGGCCGGGACGCCGCCGGCCGGGACGCCGCCGGCCGGGACGCCGTCGGCCGGGGCGGGGCGCGGCCGGGTCAGGGGGTGAAGGCCGTCCACTGCTCGGCGATGCGGAAGCCCATGTCCTGGTAGAGCGGAACGCCCATCGGGCTGGCGTGCAGGAACGCGGTGCGCGCCCCGGCCGCGTACCCGTCGCGCAGCACCGCCGCCGTCGCCGCCCTGCCGTGCCCGCGCCGCCGGTGCGACGGCGGGACGGCGATGTTGAACACCGCCACGTGGTCGCCGAGGAAGACGCCGAACGCGGTGGCCACCGGCTCGCCCGCCTCCTCCGCGATGTACGCCCGCATGGCGGGGTGGTCGAGGACCGACCGGGTGCTCATCGGCGCGAACAGCTCCGGCGGCCCCTCGTACCCGGCGGCCAGCGTGCGCTGGTACAGCTCTCCCTCGTCCCCGGCGACCGGGCGGACCCGCGACGGACCGGACTCCCCTGACTCCCCGGCCCGCACGTCGTCCTCGGAGAGCCGCTTGGTCATGAAGGGCAGCGTGGACCGCCGCTCCAGGCCGTGAGCGGCGGCCGTGTCCGCGACGCGCGGGTCGAACCGCTCGCCCCGCACCTGGATGCTCCACGGGACCGAACGCAGGTCGGGCGAGCCGGCGAAGGCGGCGATCTCGTCCGCGTCGGCCTCCCGCGCGACGCTGAACACCCCGTTCAGCAGCGGCACGGCGACGCCCGTGACGACCTCGGACGTCCCGTGGGCGCCGTCGCGGTGGAAACCGCTCGGCTGCGTCCGGGTGAACAGTCTCATCGCGTCCATCCACACGGCGGCCGCGGTGTCGTCGATCTGCGTTGTTACCACGCGAGAACCCTACCGATGCGCCCCAATTTGACCGACAAGCACCACACCTGTCCGTTTCGCCGGCGTCCGGCCCCGCGGCCCGGGCCGACCGCCCGGACGGCGAGGCCGGACGGCCCGGCGGAGGGCGGCGCGGACGGCGGCCAGGGGCGGGTTCCGGACGGGACCGGTTCAGCCGGCCGCCGCCGTGCTGCGCTTGGTGGCGTCCAGCATCGACAGCGAGGGGGCGAGGTCCTCCAGCGACCGGCGCTCCGCCTTCACCGCGAAGAACCACGCCACCAGCCCCGCGCCGACCATCAGCGCCGAGGCGAACAGGTAGCCGTAGAACAGGCGGGTGGGGTCGGGCTGGGCCTGGTCGCCGATGAGCGCGCCGAAGACCGTGGGGCCGAGCGAGCCGAAACCCTGGGCGACGGAGAAGAACAACGCGATGACCAGCGCCCTGATCTCCAGCGGGAACAGCTCGCTGACCGTCAGGTATCCCGAACTGGCCGCCGCCGAGGCCACGAAGAAGATGACCGACCACAGCAGCGTCTGCGTGCCCGCCGTCAGCACTCCTTGCTTGAACAGCCAGCCGGTGAACGCCAGCAGCAGCCCCGACACGATGTACGTGCTGGAGATCATCGGACGGCGTCCGATGGTGTCGAACAGCGGCCCGAGGATGAACGGCCCGGCCAGGTTGCCCACCGCGAACACCAGCAGGTACTTGGAGGCGTCGCTGGGGGACACGCCGTAGAAGGTGTTCAGCACCAGCACGTAGGTGAAGAAGATCGCGTTGTACAGGAACGACTGGCTGATCATCATGGTCACGCCGAGAAGGGTCCGGGTCGGGTAGTCGCGCAGCACCACCCGCGCGATCTCCCGGTAGGACGGGGAGCCGTGCGGGCGCAGTTCCAGCGCCTTGTCCTCGTCGACGGGCGGCAGCGTACGGCCGCCGGCGGCGACGGCCCGCTCCACCGATTCGACGGCCTGCTCGGCCTCCTCGATCCTGCCGTGCATGAGCAGCCATCGCGGGCTCTCGGGCAGGTGGCGGCGCAGCACCCAGATCATCGCGCCGAGCACCGGTCCGATCAGCAGCCCGAGGCGCCAGCCCAGGTTCAGCGGCAGGATGTCGGGGTTGAGCAGGATGTAGGTGCTGATGGTGCCGATGATGGCGCCCAGCCAGTACGTGCCGCTCACCGCGAGGTCGACCCGGCCGCGATAGCGCGACGGGATCAGTTCGTCGATGGCCGAATGGATGGCGGCGTACTCGCCACCGATGCCGGCTCCGGCGAAGAACCGGAAGATCAGCAGGAAGGCGAGGTTCGGCGAGAACGCGGTGATGCCGTTGGCGGCGAGGTAGAGCGCGAGCGTCAGGATGAACAGCTTGCGCCTGCCGAACCGGTCCGACAGCCGCCCGAACACCAGCGCGCCCGCGACCTGGCCGATCAGATAGACCGTGGCGGTGAACCCCACCTCCACGGCCGAGAGTGCGAGCGTCCCCCTGTCCTGCAGGACCGACCCGATCGCGCTGGCGATCGTGATCTCCATCCCGTCCAGCACCCACGCCACCCCGAGGGCGACGACCAGCCTGGTGTGGAACCGCGACCACGGCAACCGGTCCAGGCGCGCCGGGACCAGCGTTCGCACGACATCTGACATGTTGACCCGCCCTAGCTTCCGAACTGCCCGGACGGACGGCCGCCATGTTGGGCCTGCCCGGCAGCGACTACGGCACCCCTCGCTACCCAGGAAGGACGCCCCCTAACGAAGCCCCCCGACGAGGGTGAGACGACCCGTCCCGCGAAGGTGAGCGGTTCGGATGAGGTGACGGCTCGGCCTCCCGGCGCGAGGTGCGTTCGAGGACGGGCGAGCCGGCCGGATGGCCGGCGGCGGGGCGGTCCGATCGGATGACGTCACGGTCGGGACGGTACATCAAATCGGATTGATTCATCAATTCAATTTGATGTACCGTCCGAGTATGCGTTTCCCGTCCCCCGCAGGAACCGGCACGACGCCCTGCTCTCTGTTCGGACCGGGCAGTTTCGCGCGGGCGATGGCCGAGCGGGCCGCCGTGCGGCGGGGGGGCGCACTGACGCCTCGCCCGTCGCCTCGGGCGAGCGAGAGCCGGGCCAAGGCCCGCCGAGACCAGGGAGGTCGTGCCATGCCCGAGGGAACCGATCGTCGCGGGAGCCCGTCAGCGCAGGCCGGCGCGGAACGCGACCAATGGTGGCTGGTGATCGCCGCCGGCCTGGCCGTGTTCATGGCGTCGGTGGACATGAGCATCGTCAATGTCGCGCTGCCGGCGATCGAACGTGATCTGGAGATCGCCACCAGCATGACCGAGTGGGTCATGCTCGCCTATCTGCTGCCCCTCGCCGGGCTGGCGCTGCCGAGCGGCCGCTGGCTGGACGGCGTCGGCCGGCGCCCCGCCCTGGTGTTCTCGCTCACCGGCTTCGCCCTGGCGAGCGCCGCGGCCGGGTTCGCGCCCGGCCTGGCGTGGCTGGTGGCCGCGCGGCTGGCCCAGGGGATCTTCGGCGCGCTGCTGTTCTCGCTGGTCCCGGCGCTGGCCACCACGGCCGTCCGGCCGCGGGCGCGCGGCCGCGCGATGGGACTGATCACGACCCTCGGCCCGCTCGGGCTGATCAGCGGGCCGGGGCTGGGCGGCATGGCCGTCGAGGTGCTGGGCTGGCCGTGGATCTTCTTCGTGAACGTCCCGGTGAGCGTCCTGGTGATGGCGGTCGGACTGCGCGCGCTGCCCGCCGGCGCGCCTTTGCGGATGCCGGACCGCCGGTGGCTGGCCGAGGCCGTACTGCTCAGCGCGGCGGTCGCCGCGCTCCTGCTCGCCCTGTCCCTCACGGCCGGGGCGGGTCCGGGGTGGACGACGCTCGCGCTCGTCTCCGTGCCGCTGCTCCTGCTGTGGCGGCGCCTGCCGGCCAGCGCCGCCGTCCGCGATCTCTTACGCGCTCCCGGTGAGGCGGGACCGCATGTCGCGCTCCTCATGGCCGCGACGGCCATCGGCACCGTGTTCTTCATCACCCCGTACTTCATGCGACGCGAGCTCGGCGAGCCGTTGTCGGCCGTCGGCCTCACGATCTTGGCCTTCCCCGCCGGCATGGCCGTGATGGGACCCGTCGGCGGCTTCCTGGGCGACTGGTGGGGTTCCCGCAGGACCGCCGTCCTGGGCGCCTCCCTGTTCACCGTCGGCCTGGTCCTTCTCCTGCCGATGGACCCCTCCTGGAGCCTCGCCGATCTGGCCTGGCGGCTGGCGCTGGCCGGCGGCGGGAACGGCCTGTTCAACGCGCCCAACATGGCGATGGCGATGACCCACGCGCCGCCGCCGCTGCTGACGACCACCGGCTCCTCGACCAGCCTCGCCCGCACGATGGGGTTCGCCTTGGGGCCCGCGCTGGCCACGCTGGTGTGGTCGGCCCTCTCCTATGAGCCGGCGGGGATGCGGGCGGCGGTCGCCGTGGCGGCGGCGCTCAGCGCCCTGTCGGTCCTCACGCTCCTGCGCACGCGCCCGCCCGCCGAGCCCGCGGCCGTGGGCCAGGATCGGCTTACCGCGCAAGGTTCCGCGACCTGATGGCGACCTCGACGAACAGCCCCTGAGTCCGCCGGCGGCATCGCGAGTTCGGATCGTCTCACTACTGGTCGGCTTCGGGAAGGTGGCGGTACACGGTGGCGCGGGAGACGCCGAGCACCGCGGCGATCTCGGCGGCGGTGCCGCCGGCGGCGCGCATGCGCCGGGCCGTGTCCGCCATTTCCGGGCTCATCACCCCTGGCCGCCCGCGCCGTCCCTGAACGGCGGCCCCGGCGGCGGGCGCGTGGGGAACTCCGGTGAAGGTCCCCGTGCCGATGACGCCCGCGCCCCCGGCCTGGCCGGCCTGCCCGCCCGTGCTGGGGGTCGGCCACGGGACGAGCCTAGCGGCCGGCTGACCGGCGGACAGGACCGTACCGGTTCACACGCCGCGTCCCACGGCGGCCGAGGCCGCCAGAATGTTCACGTAGTCGCGCAGATGGGTGATCTCCCCCTCCCGCACAGTGAGGACGACGATGTTGGGGAGCGCGAACTCGCCGGTGGAGGCGCCGGTCCCGAGCGCCTCCTGCTCGACGATGATCGTTTCGGGGTCGCCGGTCTCGTGCACGGCCAGAGTGCGGTAACGCTCATACCTCAGCCCGTCGGCCTTCCAGCCCGCGGTCATCCAGTTCACGATCTCGTCCCGGCCCTCAAGCCGGGACGGCAAGCCCGGGGCGGTGAACGGGAACTCGTGCACCGCGTCGATCGCGTACAGACGGCTCATGTCGTCGGCGGACCGGCTGACAGCGGCCTGGCGAAAAAGCTCCAGAACCTCGCGCGCGCCGGCCTTCCGCCCGCCGAGCGGCGCCCGCCTGGCGGTCAGCTTGCGATATTCGATCTTCCAGCCGTCCGGCCGGCGCGTGACGATGTCGTCGTAGACGACGCTGCCGGCCGTTCCGTCGGCCTTGATGCCGATCCCCTTGGATCGCACCCGCACCGAGCCGTCGTCGACCGGAGTGATCACGATGTTGGTGACGTGATGGCCGACCGGGTTCGCGTCGCCCAGCGCGAGCGCGGCCTCGCGCATGGCCGCGGTCCCGTGCACCGAGCCGAGGCCGAAGTCGTGCATGTCATAGACGGCGTCCGGGGTGAACAGCTCACCCGCCGCGTCCAGGTCGCCGGCGTCGACGAAGTGGCCGTGCAGGTTGATCAGGTCGTTGATGTCGATGCGGTCTTGTTCCGACAGCGCCATCGGGCGGCCCTCCAGGCTTCGGGATGAGCCATGCCAGCTAAGATGAGGCATGGTCCGGTTAGTTGGGCACGGTAACGGACTGTGTCCCCGGTTAGCAAGGGTGTGGTGATCGCGCTGGAAGGTCACGATGCGCGGCCGCGTGCCGGGCGGCCGATGCGTGCGGACGCCCGGCGCAACTACGAGCGGCTGGTCGGGCAGGCGAGAATCGCGTTCGCCGAGTCCGGCGTGGACGCCTCGCTGGACGAGATCGCCCGGCGGGCAGGGGTGGCCAGCGGCACGCTGTACCGGCACTTCCCCACGCGGCTCGATCTCATCGAGGCGGTGCTCGCCGAGCAGATATCCGAGCTGGTCGGCCTCGGCCGCGAGCTGCTGACGGCCGAGGACGCGTTCGACGCGGTGTCCGCCTGGCTGCGTGCCGCGATCATGCACGCCTTGACCTATCGAGGCCTGGCGGCCGCCGTGATGAACTCGGCGCTCGCCCGCGAGAACGGCCCGGTGTCAGCCTGGCACGCGGAGATGTTCAAGGCGGGGACGGCGCTGCTGGAGCGGGCGCGGCGATCAGGGGTGGTGGTCCCGGACGCCGACGGCGCGGACGTGCTGAAGATGATCGGCGCCATCGCCTGGGCCGCCCAGGACGCCCCGAACCCCCCGGCCCAGGCCGACCGCCTGCTCACCCTCCTCATGAACGGACTACGCCACCACGACCTCCGACGATGACCAGCCCACGCGCCGAGGCTTGCGCCTTGCGGGGGGGCGAAGGGAGCCCTGGGGAGTGCGGCCCGAGCCGTAGGCGAGGACCGTGGCGTCGGGTCAGCGGTTGACGAGGGGGCCGGAGCCGGTGGAGCCGCGGACTACCAGTTCGGGCTGGAAGACCAGCTCTATGTTCTTGGGCGGGGCGCCGCCGATCTCCTCCAGCAGGGTCTGCACCGCCGCGGAGGCCATCGGGCCGATGGGCTTGCGCACGGTGGTGAGCGGCGGGTCGGTGAAGGCGATCAGCGGCGAGTCGTCGAACCCGACGACCGAGACGTCGCCGGGCACCGACAGGCCGCGCTCTCGGGCGGCGCGGATGGCGCCGAGCGCCATGAGGTCGCTGGCGCAGACGATGCCGGTGCAGCCGCGCCCGATGAGCGCCGAGGCGGCGGCCTGGCCGCCCTCCACGGAGAACAGCGAGTGCTGGATCAGCTCTTCGCAGTCGGAGACGCCGAGCAGGTGCGACATCGCCTGCGCGAAGCCCTCGATCTTCCGGATGACCGGGACGAAGCGCCGCTGGCCGAGCGCCAGGCCGATGCGCTCGTGGCCGAGGTCGACCAGGTGCTGCACGGCCAGCCGGGCGGCCATGCGGTCGTCCGGCGAGATGAACGGCGCGGCGATGTGCTCGCTGTAGCCGTCGACCAGGACGATGGGCAGCCCCCGGTCGGTGAGCCGGGTGTATCGGTCCATCCGGGCGGTGGTGTCGGCGTGCAGGCCCGAGACGAAGACGATGCCGCTGACGTCGCGCTCCAGCAGCAGCTCGGTGTACTCGTCCTCGGGGGCGCCGCCCGGGCTCTGCGTGCACAGCACGGGGGTGTACCCGTGCTGTGTCAGCGACTTCTCGATGGCCTGGGCGAACGCCGGGAAGATCGGGTTGTCCAGCTCGGGGGTGACCAGCCCGATGAGGCCGTTGCTGCGCTGGCGCAGCCGCTGCGGGCGCTCGTACCCGATGAGGTCGAGCGCCGTGAGCACGAGCTGGCGGGTGTTCGCCGACACCCCGGACCTGCCGTTGAGGACACGGCTGACCGTGGCCTCGCTGACCCCCGCCTGGGCCGCGATGTCGGCGAGCCGCGCGTTGCCGTTCATGGCCGTTACTTTACGCATCGCCGAGTGCCCACCACGCGGCCGAGTCCGGCGGGAGCCGTACCACGTCCCCCTTCACCTCGACGGGGGCGCTCGACAGCAGCAGGGCGCCCGGCCGGGGCAGCTCGACGGGCTCGCCGGTGGTGTTGACCGTGCAGGCGAAGGTGTCGTCCCTGGTGAACGTCAGCGTGCCTTCGGGCGACTCCTGCCAGGTGAGGGCGCCGTCGCCGAGCGCGGGATGCTCGTGCCGCAGCCGCAGCGCCTCGCGGTACAGCCGAAGGGTCGAGGCCGGGTCGCCGAGCTGGGACTCCACGCTGAGCGACCCCCAGGACGCCGGGACCGGCAGCCAGGTCTTCTCGATGCCGGGCGGGCTGAAGCCGAAGGGCGGCTCGGCGTGCGCCCACGGCATCGGGACGCGGCAGCCGTCCCGTCCGTGCTCGGGGTGGCGCAGCCGCTGCGGGTCCTGGCAGACCTCTTCCGGCAGGTCGAGCACCTCGGGCAGGCCGAGTTCCTCGCCCTGGTAGACGTAGGCCGAGCCGGGCAGGGCGAACATCAGCAGCGCGGCGGCGCGGGCGCGGCGCAGGCCGAGCTCGCCGTCGCCGTACCGGGTGACGTGCCGCTTGACGTCGTGGTTGGACAGCACCCACGTGGGCGGGGCGCCGACCGGGCCGACGGTGGCGAGCGACTCGTCGATCACCGCGTGCAGCATCCCGGCGTCCCACGGCGTCTTCAGGAAGTGGAAGTTGAAGGCCTGGTGCAGCTCGTCGGGGCGGACGTAGTGGGCCAGGCGCTCCTGCGAGGGCGCCCACGCCTCGGCCACGCCGATGCGCTCGCCGTCGTAGGAGTCCAGCACCCGCCGCCAGGCCCGGTGGATCTCGTGGACGCCGTCCTGGTCGAAGTAGGGCAGGACGGCGGTGCCGAGCAGCTCGATCTGCCCGGCGGACCCGATGTCGGGCAGTCCCGCGGCCTTGACCATGCCGTGGGCGACGTCGACGCGGAAGCCGTCGACGCCCAGGTCCAGCCAGAAGCGCAGGATGGCCTCGAACTCGGCGCGCACCTCGGGGTCGTCCCAGTTGAGGTCGGGCTGCTCGGCGGCGAACAGGTGCAGGTACCACTCGCCGTCGGGCAGCCGCGTCCACGCCGGGCCGCCGAACACCGACTCCCAGTCGTTGGGCGGCAGCTCCCCCGCGTCGCCCCTGCCCGGCCGGAAGATATAGCGCTCGCGTTCGCGGCTGCCCGGCCCCGCCTCGACGGCCGCGAGGAACCAGGCGTGGCGGTCGGAGGTGTGGTTGGGCACCACGTCGATGATGACGCGCATCCCGTGCCGGTGGGCGTCGTCGATCAGGGCGCGGGCGTCGGCGAGCGTGCCGAAGATCGGGTCGACGTCCCGGTAGTCGGCGACGTCGTACCCGAAGTCGGCCATCGGCGAGGTGTAGAAGGGCGTCAGCCACAGGGCGTCCACCCCCAGCTCGGCCAGGTAGTCCAGCCGGCTGCGCACGCCCAGCAGGTCGCCGACCCCGTCGCCGTCCCCGTCGGCGAAGCTGCGCACGTACACCTGGTAGATCACCGCGTCCCGCCACCAGCGGGTGGCCGCCTGGACGGGACGGGTTTCGCGGACGACGTCTGTCATTGGGATCCCCCGATTCTCCGAAATTTCAGAACCGATACCACGATGAGGTCAGGCTTTGGTGGCCCCGGCGGTGAGCCCGGTGACCAGGTGGCGCTGGACGAACAGGAAGACCACCGCGGCCGGCACGGCGATCAGCACCGAGGACGCGGTCAGCAGCCCCCACTCGGCCTTGTGCTGGCCGACGAACTGCCCGAGCCCGACCGCCAGCGTGTACTTGTCGTCGCCGGTCATGAACGCGGTCGCGTAGGCGACCTCCGCCCAGGCGGTGATGAAGGAGTAGAACGCCGCGACGGCGAGGCCGGGCTTGGACAGCGGCAGGATGAGCCGCCAGAAGGTGCCGAACGGCGTCAGCCCGTCCACCCGCCCCGCCTCGTCTATCTCCCCGGGGACGGTGTCGAAGTATCCCTTCATCATCCAGGCGCAGAACGGCACGGTCGAGGTCAGGTAGGCGATGACCAGGCCGGGGAACTGGTTGATCAGTCCCAGGCCGGCCAGCAGGTTGTAGATCGGCACGATCAGGATCGCCACGGGGAACATCTGCGTGACCAGCAGCATCCACATGATCGACCGGAAGCCGGGGAAGCGGAAGCGACTGACCGCGTAGCCGGTGGTGGCGGCCAGGACCACGCCGAGCACGGTGGTCATCGCCGCGACCAGCAGCGAGTTGAACAGCCAGCGCGGGAAGGCGGTCTGCCCGAGCACCTGGGCGTAGTTGTCCAGGCTCGGGTTGTTGAACAGCTCCACCGTGGAGGTCTGCCAGGCGTCCCTCGGCTTGATCGAGGTCAGCACCAGCCACAGGACGGGGAAGACGGCGATGGCGCTCGCGACGACCAGCGTGGCGTGCAGGGCCAGCGATCTTCCGGGCCCGCGGCTCTCGCGGCCGCGGGCACGAGGGCCGCTCGGGCGGGTGGCCGTGGTCACCATGCCTCCCCCTGCCGGCGCAGCGCCCGGCGGTGGACCACGGCCATGACGATGAGCAGGACGAGGATGAGCACGCCCCACGCCGCCGAACCGGAGTAGTTGCGGATGCCCTCGAACGCCTGCCGGTAGGCGTAGGTGACGAGGATCTCGCTGGACCCGCCGGGGCCGCCCCGCGTCACCAGGAAGATGACGGGGAACTGGTTGAAGGTCCAGATCGTGCCGAGCAGCACGACCGTGCTGGACACCGGCCGCAGCCCCGGCAGCGTGATGTGCCGGAAGCGCCGCCACGGCGTCGCGCCGTCGACCTCGGCGGCCTCGTACAGCTCGCGCGGGATGGCCTGCAGCCCGCCGAGCAGGGCGAGCATCATGAACGGCACGCCGAGCCAGACGTTGACGGCGATGACCGACGCCTTGGCCCACAGCGGGTCGTCCAGCCAGTCGACGCCGGCCAGGCCCGCGGCCCGCAGCATCGCGTTGACGACGCCGAACTCGCCGTTGAGCAGGTAGCGCCAGATGAAGGCCGACACGAACGCCGGCACCGCCCACGGCAGCACGAGCATCATGCGGTACAGCGAGCGGAAGCGCATCGGCCGGTTGAGCAGCAGCGCGAGGCCGAGCCCGATGCCGTAGTGCAGGGCGACGCAGATGAAGGTCCAGGTGAGCGTCCAGCCGAGCCGGGACAGGAACTCGCTGGAGGTGACGATGGTGACGTAGTTGGACAGGCCGACGAACTCGTAGGTCGAGGGGATGACGTTCATCCCGATCGTGCGGCCCATGTTGGCCTCGGTCGCGTCGGTGAGCGACAGGTAGACGCCGCGCGCCAGCGGATAGCCGATCAGCACGAGCGTCACGATGACGACCGGCGCGCACATCGCCCACGCGTACCAGTGACGCGCGAGGAAGCGTCCGGCCCCGCCCTGGCCCCGGGGACGGCGGGCACGGCCGCGGGCGGGAGCGCCCGAGGCCGTGCCCTCAACGACCTGCGTCGTCATCGGTCACAGGCTCCAGCCCTTGAGGATGCCCTGGTAGGCCTTGGCCACGTCCTGCAGCGCGGCGCCGCTGTCCTTCTGGCCGGCGGCGATCTTCTGGTAGCCCTCCACCAGCGGCTGGAACAGCTGGCCGCCCTCGGGGATCCACGGACGCTCGACGGCCGCGGCCATGGGGTCCTTCCACTTGGCGATCATGTCGTTGGCCTCGGCGTCGGGCATGGTGTAGGCCGACTGGCGGGCGGGCAGCAGGCCGAGCTTGCCCGCGACCTTGGCCTGGCTCTCGGCGGAGTCCATGTACCGCACGAACAGGTAGGAGGCGTCCAGGTTCTTGGAGCCCGCGTACACCGCGTAGTCGTGGCCGCCGGTGGGGGCGCCGGCCTTGGCCGATCCGGCCGGCACCGGGGCGATGCCGAAGTTGTCGGGATTGTCCTTGAAGACCTTGCCGCCGAGGTTGTCGGTGTTCGACCACGGACCGTTGAAGATCATCGCGACCTTGCCTTCCTTGAAGGCGGTCTCGGCGTTGGTGTAGCTGTCCTGGATGGCGGGCTTGGTCGCGGCGCCGGACTTGATCAGGTCTTCGACGATCTTCACGCCCGCGGTGGACTGCGGCGAGGCGACGGTGATCTTCTTGCTCGCGACGTCGAGCAGGTCGCCGCCCTCGCCGTAGATGAACGGCAGCAGGAAGTAGGCGTCCACGTTCAGGGCGAGCCCGCCGGCGCCGGACTTGGACTTCACGTCCAGCGCGACCTGCTTGAGCTCCTCGAAGGTCTTCGGCGGCGCGTCGTGACCGGCCTTCTTCAGCAGCTCCTTGTTGTACAGCAGTCCGAGGGTGTCGGTGACCTGCGGAACGGCGTAGGTCTTGCCGTTGTATTCGCCGCTGCTCGCGGGACTGGCGAGGAAGTCCTCCGGCTTGTCGAGGGCCGGGGTGCCGTCCAGCGGGGCCAGGTAGCCGAGGGAGGAGAACTCTGCGACCCAGCCGACCTCGGCGCGCAGCACGTCAGGGGCGCCCGAGCCGCTCTGCGCCGCCGTCTTGAACTTGTTCTGCGCCTCGGCGAACGGCACGTTGACGTAGTTGACCTTGATTTTGGGGTACTCGGCCTGGAAGCCCTTGATCAGCTCCTGGAAGACGGGCGCCTCGTTGGTCGCGTCCGAGGTGTCCCACCAGGTCACCTCGCCGGAGACGGCCGAGGCGTCGGCGCTGCCGGTCGGGGCGGCCGACGGGGTGGGGGTGTCCTGGCCGCCGCAGGCGGAAACCGCCAGCGCGAGCGCCGCGGCTGCCGCCGCGGCCGAGATGCCTCGCCGCATTGTGTGCACTCCTTGCTCAGCTCCATTGCCATGAGGTTGGGTGGCCACCGGCGGTCCGTGCCGGGCGGCCGCGCCGACCGGGTACGCGGAACGTAACAGGCGTGTGAACTGACATGAAAGGCGTTTCGGAAAGTTGCTGCAAATTGTGACACGCCCGTCATTGCCGCGGCATTACCTGCGCCGGAGGAGGTGAGCGACGCCCGTCGCGGGCGGCCGGGACCATGCTCGGCGGCTCTCGGCGGCGCCGCGTGTTTGCGCCTGTCCTGACGTCGACGGACAGCCAACGGTCAAGTAATCGGAGGATGAGCGATTTATCACCACACGTATGGACACGGTGCCCCAGTACGCGATGTACTACCTCATCAATCACAATGACGGCTGGGATCCGGGCTGCGATGCCCGGGAGGAACGAGTGACGATGAGTACCGTCGTTCTCGACAGCGTGACAAAGGTGTACCCGGGGGGTCATCTCGCGGTCGATCGAATGAGCCTGCGCGCGGAAGAGGGCGAGTTGCTCGTCCTGCTCGGGCCGTCCGGATGCGGGAAGTCCACGCTGTTGCGCATGATCGCCGGACTGGAGGAGATAACCGCCGGCGAGCTCTATCTCGACGGGAAGTACGCCAACGATCTCGCCCCTCGCGACCGCGACGTGGCCATGGTCTTCCAGAACGGCGCCCTCTATCCCCACCGCACCGTCCGGGGCAACATCTCCTTCCCACTGGAGATCGCCAAGGCCGACCCGAACATGGCCAGGGAGCGGGTGGTCGAGCTTTCCCGCGCCCTGCACATCGACGAGACGCTGGACCGCCGGCCTGGAACGCTCTCCGGCGGGCAGCGCCAGCGCGTCGCCATGGGCAGGGCCATCGTCCGGCAGCCCTCGCTGTTCCTCATGGACGAGCCGCTGTCGAACCTGGACGCCGGCATGCGCACCGAGCTGCGCATGGAGATCTCGTCGCTGGTGCGCGCGCTCGGCGTGACGACGATCTACGTCACGCACGACCAGGTCGAGGCGCTCACGCTGGCCGACCGCATCGCGATCATGAACCGCGGCGTCCTGCAGGACGTGGGCACCCCGGGGCAGATTTACAACGACCCGGCCACCGCCTTCGTGGCGGCCTTCCTCAGCTCACAGCAGCTGAACCTGCTGTCAGCGACGGTGCGAACCCCGCAGAACCAGTACATCTCCCTTGATTTCGGGCTGCACAACATCACGATGCCCTGGACCGACCCCCGGGCGTACGCAGTCTCCCAGCACACCGGCAGCCAGATCATCGTGGGCATCCGCCCCGACGGGCTGACGCCCATCCCCGAAGGCGTGGAAGGCCCGCACTTCACCGGCAGGGTCAGGGCCCTTGAGTACCACGGGCACGAATGGCTCGCCTACCTGGAGGTCGGCATCCCGGCCGTGCCGGCTCCCGAACCCACCCCGACGACGGTCAACGGCCACGCCAACGGCAACGGGCACGCGGTGAACGGGGCGGCGCACCGGGTGCGCTCGATGATGCGGCGCCTGATGTCCGGCGGGGAGGAGGCCCCCCAAGCCGAGGAGCACACGCCCAACCCCAACAGCGGCCACCACCGCCGCGCCGACATCATCGTCCGGCTCGGCTCCCGGCCGGTCTGGCGCGCCGGCGAGGTCGGCCGGGTCGCCGTGGACCTCAGCAGGCTGATGCTGTTCACGACGCAGGGCAACCGCATCGACCCGCCGCGCCGATAGGACGCCGTCACCGCCGGCCTCCGGCAGAACGCCGTCACCGTCCGCCTCCGGTCCGCTCCGTCCACGGCGCGGCCCTATCCCGGCTGCCACCTCAGGCCGCCGGTTCCGGCCGCCGGTGCGCCGTCGCGCCGGCGAGCAGGGCGATGATCTCGACCACCCGGGCGACCTTGTCGAGCTCCACCTGGTGGAAGGCCGGCCCCTGCGAGCGTGCCACGACCAGGTGCAGGCCCGCGGCCTTGACCGGCAGGCTGAGCAGGTGCAGCGCTCCCTCGCTGAACGCCGACGGCCGCAGCGGCGTGAGGTCGGGCATCTCCTCCACGCCGGGGGCCTGCCAGCTGCCGTGCACGACGGCGCCGGTTCCGGAGTCCACGGCGACGGCCCACTCGGCGCTCACCAGGTCGGGCACCGCGTCGACGAGCATGACGAACGCCCGCTCGGCGTCGGAGACGACATGGCCGAGCAGGTCGTAGTCGGGGCTCGCCCCGGGCGCCTCCCTGGTCGGCCACACGCCCTCGATGCGCACCCCCGGCACGACCGACAGGCGCTCGCGCAGCTCCTCGGGGGCGAATCCGCCCGGCCAGGACAGGGTGAAGTCGTCGACGGCCCGGCCGGCCTCGCGCTCCAGGACCGTGACCTGGAGGATGTCGGCGCCGAGCACCCCGAACGCCCGGGCGACCTGCCCCAGGACCCCCGGCCGGTCAGGTAGCGACACCCGGACTCTCAGCACCTTCACCACCGCCTCTGCACGCCGTGCCGGACCACATGTACGGGCCGACCTCCTGTTTCTTTCATCCGCAGCCCTTCGCCACACAGGTTGGCGGATGTAGGTTTCACCGATGTTCCGGAGATATGTACGGGATAAATATGATTCAGTGTTGATAAGCGCCGGCGTCCGGGTTCTTCGAGCGCCGGATGCTCCGTCCCGCCGCGTCGTGGGCCATGGAGGCCCCCCCGTACCAGGATGCCTTGAGGGGCACTCCTCGCCCGATGGCGGGTGACCCCGGGCGAAGCCGCAGATCACGGCGGCCGGCGAAGCGGGGGTCGGCGTGGACCGACCGGCGGCCGAGCTTGAAGTCCTTGATCCTGCCGTCGTACACGCCGCCCGCGTCGTCGATGCCCGAGGCGTCCTCGAACCCGACGATGCCGCCGACCTTTATCGCGTTGTTGCGCAGGACCAGGATCTTCCTGGTGCAGCCGTCGGCGCAGGAGAAGCCGATGGTGTCGCGCGCCGGCAGGTACACCGAGTTGTTGACCGCCACCGTGCCCCTGACCGGGCCGACGATGTGCCCCGGGCCGCGCGTGATGAGGAACGAGCCGCGGGGGCGCGAGGAGGTCACCACGTTGTTGGCGAACAGGTTCCCCTCGGCGCTCGCGCCCGGCCGGTGGCCGAGCTCGGTGAAGGTCTCGTTGTCCCTGGCCACGTTGTGCGCCACCAGGTTGCGGTCGCCGTCGTACACCTCCACGGCCGCGCCGTCGGTCACGTAGTCCTGGCTGCGGGCGTAGCTGCCGGTGATCAGGTTGCCGATCACAAGGTTGTCGTCGCCGTTCAGCAGCACGCCGAACGCGCCGGAGTCGTTGTCCGGCTCGGCGTCGTTCACGCTCATCCGGTCGTTGCCGAGGAGCTGGCTGTTGCGCAGGACGTTGCGCCCGCCGCGCGCGGTCAGCCACACGCCGGTGACGTTGCGGTCGGCGTACACGTCCCACAGGTCGTTGTGGCGGCCGTCCACGCGGAAGCCCGCCCACCCGCAGTCGCTCGCCCGCACCTCCGAGACCCGCCAGTAGGAGCCGGCGACCACCACGCAGTCGTCGTCCCGCCCGCTGATCCTCGGCCGCGCGCCCTTGCCGTACGCGCTCAGGGTGATCGGCCGCCTGGCGGTGCCGTCGCCGTCCAGCGTCAGCGTGCCCTTCCATCGGCCGCCCCGCTTCAGCAGCAGGGTGTCCCCCGGCCGCAGCCGGGCCTCCCCCGCCCGCTCCAGCGACCGCCACGCCTTGCCCGACGAGGTGCCCGGCGCGTCGTCGTCCCCTTTGCGGGAGTCCACGTAGAAGACCCTCCCGGCGGCGGAGCGTTCCAGGGCCGTGGCGACGCCGTCCCGCCCGGCCGGCCGCTGGGAGGCGGCCCGCGGGGAAGCCGCGCCGCCGGCGCGTTCTTCCGGAAGGGCGCCGGCCGCCGCCGGGGTGGCGAGCAGCACGGAGGTCAACGGTAAGGACAGACAGGCCCGCCACGCTTTCGGCGCCATAACCCCACACTTCAACATTCAACGGTTGCTGCCGCACACAGTATCGGTCGTTGATCCCTTTCGGGAGACCCCATCTCGACGGCGGCCGGATCCGGTGATCCGGCACGCCGGACGCTAGGCCGCGGCGGCGCGCGGCCCGGGGCCGCGCCGGGGGAGTTTGCCATCCCTTGGCCACCTCTTTCCCCGCTCGGGGATCTTGGCGGAGAACGGCGCGGATAGCCTTTGCCAATGCCCCTCCCACGGGCCGCCCTCTGGCCGCGATCGATCAGAGGGAAGGTCACCCTTGTCTCCCTCGTGCTCGCCGCCGTCTTCCTGATCCCCCTCGGTGTCGCCGCCGACCTGGTCATCCGCGCGACGGTCGCCAACGCCATCTGGCACGAGACCAGGGAGGCCGCCTCGAGGGTGGTGGCGGCCTACCGGGAGTCGCTGCTGCGCAACCCCATCGCCCCCGGCCCCGGCGACGTCGACGTCATCCAGGTGGTCGGGCCGGGGCGGCACCTGCTCGCCTCGACCGCCCAGGGCCTGGATCTGCCGCCGCTCAGCGACGTGCGTCCCGTGCTCCCGCACGACCTGCTGGACTTCACCACCTGCCGGCGGTTCTCCACCGACTGCTTCCACGTGACCGCCTCGCTCACCGGCGGCGACCCCGCCGCCCCGGTGGTCTACGCCGCCGCGCCGACCCCCGCCGTGCTGTCCACCCGCGTCCTGGACGCGGCCGTCGGCATGCAGGTCGCCGCCGTCGCCTGCCTGGTCGGCTGGGTCGCCTTCAGGACCGCCGACCGGGGCCTCGGCACCATCAACCACATCCAGGCGCAGCTGGCCCACATCACGGCCAGCGACCTGTCACTGCGCGTCAAGGAGTCTCCAGGGCAGGACGAGATCTCTCAGCTCGCGCGGACCGTCAACAGCACCCTGGCCCGGCTGGAGCATTCGGTCGAGCAGCAGCGCAGGTTCGCCGCCGACGCCTCCCACGAGCTGCGCACGCCCATCGCCGGGCTGCGCGCCCAACTGGAGGAGGCGCTGCTGCACCCCGAGGAGAGCGACCTCGACACGCTGGTGCGGGGAGCCCTTCGCGACACCGACCGGCTGGAGACCATCGTCACCGACCTGCTGTTCATGGCCAGGCTCGGCTCCAGCGGCCCCGCGGCCCAGGAGGTCGTCGACCTGGGCCGGCTCGCCGCCGGCGAGATCGCCAACCGGCCCGGCCGGGTGCCGGTCATCGCCGACATCGACGACCACGTGACCGTGACGGGCGTGCGGACCCACCTGTACCGGGTCATCGACAACCTGCTCGACAACGCGGGGCGGCACGCCGCCCGCATGGTCAAGGTCGAGGTGCGCGCCGAGCACGGCTCGGCCGTGCTCGCCGTCACCAACGACGGCGACCGCATCGCCGAACAGGACCGCGAGCGGGTCTTCCACCGCTTCACCCGGCTGGACGCCGCCCGCAGCAGGAACAAGGGCGGGACCGGGCTCGGGCTGGCCATCGCCAGGGACGTCGCCATCGCCCACGGGGGCACGCTGCACGTCGAGAACGTCCCCGAGGGCACCCGGTTCGTGCTGCGGCTGCCGCTCGCCGAGTGAACCGCACAGGACGCCGCCCGGGACGTTCCCGCCCGGGACGTCCGAAGTGTTAACAGGAGCGACGCCGGGCGTTCAGCTCTCCCTCTCCTTGCTGGACGGTGCCGCTGGTTAGCGTGCGTGACACCTCACGAGCGCGGCCCAAGGCGGCGCGCTCGCACGCCGCATATCAGGGAGTCAACCTTGCGAGTCCTGGCCGTCGTCCCCGCCCGTGGAGGTTCTGCGGGCGTTCCGCTGAAGAACCTGGCCAAGGTGGGCGGCACGCCCCTGGTCGCCCGCGCGGTCGCCTCCTGCGCCGAGTCCGAGCTCATCGACCTGGTGGCCGTCAGCACCGACCACGAGGGCATCGCGGCCGCCGCCCGCGCCGCCGGTGCCCGGGTGATCGAGCGCCCCGCCGGCCTCAGCGGCGCGACGGCGTCCAGCGAGTCGGCCCTGCTGCACGCGCTCGACCAGTTCGACGCCGACCCCGAGGTCGTCGTCCTCGTCCAGTGCACCAGCGCGTTCATCGACCCCGCCGACCTGGACGCGGCCGTCGCCAAGGTGCTCGACGGCGCCGCCGACGTGGTCTTCTCCGGGCTGCCCACCCATGAGTTCGTGTGGGCGGCGGGCGACGGCGGGGTGAGCGGCGTCAACCACGACCCGGCCCACCGCCCGCGCCGCCAGGACCGCGAGCCGGAGTACCGCGAGACCGGCGCCTTCTACGCCATCCGCACCGCCGGGCTGCGCGAGCACGGGCACCGGTTCTTCGGCACGGTCGCCGTCCAGCAGGTGCCCGCGGGCCACGCGGTCGAGATCGACACCCCCGAGGACCTGGAGCTCGTCCGCGCGCTGGCCCCGTTCGCGGACCGTCCCGCGCCGCTCGACGTGGACGCGGTGATCACCGACTTCGACGGCGTGCACACCGACGATCTGGTCTACATCGACCAGGACGGCCGCGAGACCGTGGCCGTCAGCCGCTCGGACGGCCTGGGCGTCGCCCTGCTCAAGCGCTCCGGAGTCAAGATCCTGGTGCTGTCCACCGAGCGGAACCCGGTCGTGACCGCCCGCGCCCGCAAGCTCGGCGTCCCGGTGCTGCAGGGCCTCGCGTCCAAGCAGACCGCCCTGCGCGACTGGCTCAGCATCGAAGGGCTGGACCCGGCGCGGGTGGCCTACGTCGGCAACGACCTCAACGACCTCGGCTGCATGGAGCTCGTCGGCTGGCCGGTCGCCGTGCCCGACGCCCACCCCCGCGTGCGCGCCGCCGCCCGCGTCGTGCTGAGCCACCAGGGCGGCGCCGGGGCCGTGCGCGAGCTGTGCGACCGCGTGCTCGCCGCCCGTCCCGTGGACGCCGAGCCGGCCGTCGCAGGCCCGCGCGCGACGCTGCGGGTCAAGGGCGCCCCGGTCCAGATCGGCGAGTCGCTGGTCGGCCCCGGGCGGCCGGTGTACGTCATCGGCGAGATCGGCATCAACCACAACGGCGACCTGGACATCGCCCGCCGCCTCATCGACGTCGCCGCCGACGCCGGCTGCCAGGCGGTGAAGTTCCAGAAGCGCACGCCCGAGATCGCCGTGCCGGCGCACCAGCGCGACCAGATCCGCCAGACGCCCTGGGGCGAGATGACCTACCTGGAGTACAAGCACCGGGTGGAGTTCGGCGCCGACGAGTACGGCCGGATCGCCGAGCACTGCGCCGAGCGGGGCCTGGACTGGTTCGCCTCCCCCTGGGACGTGCCCTCGGTGGACTTCCTGGAGGACATGAACGTCGTCACGCACAAGGTGGCCTCGGCCAGCGTCACCGACCACGAGCTGCTGCGCCGGCTCGCCGCCACCGGCAAGCCGATCATCCTGTCGACCGGCATGTCGACGCTCGCGGAGATCGACGAGGCCGTGGAGATCCTCGGCACCTCCAAGCTGGTGATCATGCACGCCACCTCCACCTACCCGCTGCCGCCGGAGGAGGCGAACCTGCGCACGATCATCACCCTCCAGGACCGGTACGGCGTCCCGGTCGGCTACTCCGGCCACGAGCGCGGCCTGCAGATCTCCCTGGCGGCCGTCACGCTGGGCGCGGTCACCGTGGAGCGGCACATCACCCTGGACCGCACGATGTGGGGCTCGGACCACGCGGCGTCCCTGGAGCCGAGCGGCCTGGAGCACCTGGTGCGCGACATCCGGATCATCGAGCAGGCCCTAGGCGACGGGGTCAAGCGGGTCTTCCCCGGCGAGGAGGCCCCCAAGTCCCGCCTGCGCCGCGTCACCGTCTGACGCCCCGCCCGCACGACGGGCCGTACACACCTCCTAGGAAAGGACCACGGAATGCACGCGCGCCGGCGGCGGGCGGACACGGTCGCCGGCGCGGCGGCACGGGACGGGGGCCGGCGGTGACCACGCTGTCGGTCGTGGTGCCGGTGCGGGACGCCGGCCCGTTCATCGCGGACGCGCTGGCCTCGCTGCGGCGCAACGCTCGGCCGGACTTCGAGTTCATCGTCGTCGACGACGGATCGGTGGACGCCACCCCGCAGGTCATCGACGACTTCCTCGGCGAGCTGCCGCGGCTGACCGTGCTGCGCAACGCCGCGCCCGCCGGGCTGGCCGACGCCCGCAACGCCGGGCTGTCCCTCGCGTCCGGCCGGTACGTCACCTTCCTGGACGGCGACGACTGGCTGGCACGTGGGTACCTGGCCGAGCTGGTGGCGGCGATCGACGGCCTCGGCTGCGACTTCGTCCGGGTCGACCACGTCCAGGTCGAGGGACGCAGGCGGGTCGTCCACCGCGCGCCGGAGGCGAGGCGCGGGCTGGTGCTCGACCCCCGCGACGGCATCCTGCCGGCCGGCGCCAGGACGATGGTGGACTACCCCTACGCCTGGGCGGGGGTGTACCGGCGCTCGCTCGGCGACCTGCTCGCCTTCCCCGGGCACCTGCACACCGCCGAGGACCGGCCATGGATCTGGCGGCTGCACCGCGAGGCGCACTCGTTCGCGGTGGCCTCCATCGCCGGCGTGTTCTACCGGCGGATGGTCGCGACGTCGCTCACCCAGGCCGGCGACGAGCGGCAACTGCACTTCTTCGACGCCTTCCGCCTGGTGTTCGACCAGATCGAAGGCGAGCCGCACCTGCTGCCCAAGGCGGTGCGCACCTTCCGCGCCCTGCTCGCCCACCACCTGGAGCTCGGCGACCGCCTCACCCCCGCGCTGCGGGCCCGCTTCGAGGCCAGGGCGCGCGAGGTCCTGGCCGGGCTTCCCGCGGACCTGCTCGCCCGTACGGGGCTGGACGAGGAGCGCGAGGCCCTGATCGGTCACCTGCTCCCCCGCCCCCCTGAGCAGACCGAGGAGCGTCCGGCATGACGCAGGTCTTCTACAGCTCCACCCTGTTCGGGACGATGACGCTGGCGGCGGCCATGGACGCGGGCAGGTTCGGCCCGCACGACGGCCACCGCGTCCTGCTGGTGTCCAACAACGCGGCCATCCCCGAGGTCACCCCGTCCCTGGACGAGGCCCCCGGGTTCGCGGCACTGCGGCCGCGGTTCGACGAGGTCCGGTCGTGGAACGACATCGTGGCGCCCTTGCACCCTTCCGACTGGAAGGCCCGCGTCATCGAGGTCCCGATGCTGGAGCGCCTGCTGCGCTCCCACCTGTCGCTGGGCGAGGGCGCCGGCGAGCTGGTGCTGGAGTCGGTGGCGGTGCCGCCGGCCAGGACGGTCGCGGCGCTGATCCGCGACTGCCCGATCACGGTGTACTCCGACGGGCTGATGGGCTACGGACCGACGCGCGACCCGCTGCCGTCGGAGATCTCCGGCCGGATCACCCGGCTGCTCCACCTGGACCTGCTGCCGGGCCTGACCCCGCTGCTGCTGCGCGAGGCGGGCGTCGCGCCCGACCCGCTGCCGGACGCGGCGTTCCGGCGGGTGCTGGAGGACATGCCCGCCGTGGAGGGCCTGTACGGGGAGGCGGTCATCCTCGGTCAGTACCTGTCGGCGCTCGGCATCGTCACCGCCGAGGAGGAGGCGGAGCTGCACGCCGGGATGCTGCGCGCCCTGGCCGCGCGCGGCCACCGCGGCGTGCTGTTCAAGCCGCACCCGGCGGCCGGCGGCCGGCACGCCCGCGAGCTGCGCGCGGTGGCCCGCGAGCTGGGCGTGGACCTGTGCGTGGCCGGCGACAGCGTGCCCGCGGAGGTCTGCTTCCTCGCGCTGCGGCCCGAACTGGTCGTCGGCTGCTTCTCCACCGCGCTGCTGACCGCGCGCCGGCTGTTCGGCGTCCCGATCGCGACCATGGGCTGCGACGTCGTCCTCGAACGGCTGACCCCCTACGAGAACGGCAACCGCGTGCCGGTGACCATCGTCGACGCCACCGTGCCGCGCCTGGCGCCGGACGGCTCGATCGCCGAGCCGCCCGAGGCCGACCTGCGGGCGCTGGTGGAGGCGGTCGGCTTCTGCATGCAGAGCGAGCACCACCCGGCGCTGCGCGAGGCCGCGGCCCGCTACATCGAGACCCACGGCCCGCAGGCCCGCTACTTCAAGAACCGCCGGCTGGCCTCCGTCGGCCTGCTCCCGCCCCCCGAGCCCGCCCAGCCGGCCAGACCCCGCCCCCTCACCCGCCTGCGCCGCGCACTGTCTCGTTAGCGCACTGCGGCGGGAACCCGTTGTGGCGCGAACCTGTCAGCCGTGGGACGCCGGTGGCCGGCAGAAGGCGGTGCGGGCCGCGTCGGCCGTGTCAGCCGTGTCAGTCGCGTCGGCCGAAGCCGGGGCCGCGCCTCCGCACGGGGTGAAGGCGGACAGTATGGCGTAGTAGGCGGGCTTCTTGTTGTAGTCGCGGTCGATCGGCAGGGGCGTGCCGCCGCTGCGCCAGGAGTATCTGTCGGTCACGCCCCACACGGTGATGCCGGTGCAGCGCGGCACCATCAGGCAGGAGGCGACCGCCCTGCCGTACGCCTGGGCCTGGGCGGCGCCCGAGCCCTCGATGTCCAGCTCGGTGATCTGGACGTCCACGCCGAGCGCGGCGAACTGGGCGATGGTCTGCGCGTACCCGGCCGGCATCGGCGTCGTGGCGCTGAAGTGCGACTCCAGCCCGACGCAGTCGATCGGCACGCCCCGGTTCTTGAAGTCCTTGATCAGGGCGATGACGGAGCGGGTCTTGGCGGCCGCGGGGTCCTCGATGCCGTACTCGTTGAGGCACAGCCGGGCGCCGGGGTCGGCCGCGCGGGCGGTGCGGAAGGCCGTCTCGATGTAGGAGTCGCCGAGGCGCCGCTGGAACAGGCCGGGGCGCACGCCGCCGAAGTCGGCGAACGCCTCGTTCACCACGTCCCAGCTGTAGATCTTCCCCCGGAAGTGGCCGGCCACCGCGGTGATGTGGTCGGTGAGCGCCCGGAGGGTGTCCTGGGTGGTGGACAGGTTGCCCGTCCAGGCCGAGTGCGGGGAGTCGACCAGGCTGTGCCCGCGCACGCGCATGCCCTTGCTCTCGGCGTGGGCCACGACGGCGTCGGCGGCCGTGAAGTTGAACTGCCCGCGCACCGGTTCCACCGCGTCCCAGTGCATCTCGGTCTCGGGCGTCACGGAGGTGAACTCCCGGTCGAGGACGGTCGCGTAGGGCACCTCGCCGAGATGCTGGGCGTTGACGGCCGCGCCGAAGTAGCGGCCGGTGGCCGCGGCCGCCCCTCCGAGTGTGGCGGCCGCCGCGCCGGCCGGGGCGGTCAGCGAGGGCGAGGCCACCGCACCTAGGACCGCGACGGCGGCGAGCGCGGTACGCGCGGCCGCGATCCTGGAGAATCCCGCCATGCCCGTCCTCCCGTCGCCCGGAGCGTCGACGTCACTCATTGTGAGCGGACGCCGGAAGTTGTCAACGCGGCGTGGAAAGTTTCGCCGGCCGGACAGGGGCCGCAGGGCCCATGCCTCCGCTGATGCCGACCGGGCGGCGCGAAAGTTTCACGCCTCCCTTCCCGGAATCAGCCGAGCGCCTTCAGGTAGCGGCGCACGCGGCGGCGCGCCCGATAACCGGCGCGCAGCACGTTCGGCGGGACCTCCACCCGCAGGCGGGCCCGCCGCCGGGCGGCCACGTGCTCGGGTCCGGTGAGCAGCGGCCGCGCCGGGGCGAGCCGCCCGGCGCGCGCCTCGGCGACCAGCGCGTCCAGCCGGGGCACCCAGTCGCCGGCGGCCGGGTCGTGGAAGTAGTTGGCCTCGCACCACGCGGCCGCCGGGTGCCGCAGGTCGCCGTTCGCCAGGTCCTCCAGCGTGCCCAGGCACCCGCTGTCCTCGAACACCAGGTTGATCATCTCGGCGCTGACCCCGAAGTCCGACAGGACGAGCAGCGGCACCCGGCCGGCTATCGCCTCCAGGGCCGCGGTGGAGCTGACCGTCACGAAGCCCGCCGCCGCGGCCAGGTGCTCGTGCATGGCGCCGGCGGCGAACCTGATCGCGCCGGGCCGCACCGCGCCGGAATCCACCAGCGACCGCCAGAGGCGCTCGTAGTGGTGGCGCTCGTTGTGGGTCTGGCGCTCGTTCTCCAGGGCGCGCAGCTTGACCACGACGTCCAGGTCGGGACGGGCCTCGGCCAGCCGGGCGAGGGCCAGCAGGATGCTCTCGCGGTCCTCTCGCCGCTTGGGCACCTTCGCCTGGGTGGCGAACACCAGACGGTCGCCCGTCCCGCCGCCGGGGGCGCGGTGGTCGAGGTAGGGCAGGCGGGCCAGGGCCATCGAGCCGGCCGCGCCCAGTTCCTCGCCGATGCGCCCGAACTCCTCGACCTCCCTGCCGCTGTGCACGACGAACAGGTCGCAGCCGCCCCGGTAGAGCCAGGCCTTCTCGGTGGCGGGGATCGAGATGCCCGGCAGGCCGGACACGAAGACCGGCCGGGGCCGCAGTCCGTCGAACACGTCGCTGAGCAGCACGTCCACCACCGGTCCCGTGCAGGCCAGCAGGATGGCGTCGGGCCGGTCGCGCTCGGCGGCGCGGCGCAGCGCCCGCGCCGACACCACGGCGGGCGGCTCGCCCGCGCCGGACCGGGTACCGCTGACGGCGGCGCCGATCTGCGCCCGCGACGGCGCGATCGGCGTGCGCACGACGGCCAGCGTCGAGGTCCAACCGGCCGGAAGCTGGTCGAGAAGACCCGCCGCCCATTTCAGATACGAGTCCGAATCGGCGACAGCGAGAATCCGGCTCAAGGAGCAGCCCTTTCGTGCGCGAACATCTGGAGATGCGATCGGAGGGAGACCGTCGCGGAGGGAGTCCACCAGTCGTCGGGCACGTCCACGGTCTCGACGGGCACCCCGCGCGCGCCCAGCAGGACGCGCAGCGAGGTGACGGCCGTGGACGGCAGGCTCAGCACGCGCTGGCCGGGCCGCAGGTCGCGCAGCGTCATCTCGACCGGCGCCCCGGCGTCGTACACGGTGACGCCGGGGTGGTCGCGGACGGCCGCCAGGTCGCCGGGGTCCTCCCGGCGGTGCGGATAGTAGGCCAGCGGCCCTTCGAGCCCGAAGAGCCATGCCAGGTAACGCTCGCGGCGGATCAGCCCGTTGCGCACCAGCGAGGTGCCGAGGACCACCGTGTTCTCCGCCGGCCGGGGATGGGCGGCCACGGGCTGGGAGCGCAGCCAGGGGAAGTCGTGGGTGACCAGCTCGGCGCCGAGCCCGCGCACGGCGCCGGCCAGGCCGACCGGGACGGGCAGGGCGGTGAACACGGTGAGCCGTCCGGCCCTGGCCGCGGCGCGCAGACGGAGCCCCGCCGCGACGCCGAGGGCCCGGCGGGACGGCCCTGCCTGGGACCGGGCGCGCAGCAGCGGGGCGCCGAGGCCGGCGGTCAGCTGTTCGAGCAGGCGGATCGTGGCCAGGCCGTCGTCGACGACGACCATGCGCGAGGGGAAGGCGGTCAGCGAGGTGAGCTGCATCCTGCCGGAGAACGCGTCGCCGAGGACCCAGGCGGCGCGCCGGCCGGGACGGGGCAGGCCCGCCTCGGCGGTCTCGATGCTCAGCCCGGCGGGGAGCTCCAGCGCGTCCAGCTCGGCGCGGGTGACGCGCAGGCCGGGCAGCCTGCCGCGGGTCACCACGCGCGTGCCCGGCCCGATCACTCCGGCGTACCGCGCCTCGACCGCGCACAGCAGCTGGAGGGGCGACTCCACCCAGGCGACGGCCGACCTCTGCTCCCGTACGCGGCTTCGGCCGTTCCTCTCCACGCCGGGCATTGACACGTTCACGACGACACGCAACCTAGCCGGGCGACGCGACGAAGGGGGGAACGCACGATGAACGGCGGCCGACGGCGGCCGAACCGTCGCCGGACGCGGGCCCGCGTCACGGCCGTCGCCTGAGTAACGCCCGTCTCGTTTGACACTGAAGGCACCCGGCGCTTGAAGTACCACTTCCGGCCGCGCCGTCCCGGCGGCTCCCGGATCGTCCCGCCAGCGGGCCGGGCGCGGCGGCCGGGCCAGAGCCGGCGGTGACCTGCCCGCGTCGCGGCAGGTCAACCCCCGGCCGTGCGCGGCGCACGCGGGCGGCGGCATGCACGCTTTAGCGCTCGCGAATCCTGTCCTGGCGAGAGATTTGTCCTACTTGCATCATGTTTGTCCGATGTATTACTCTCGGAGGAATCCCGGCGCGGGTACCGCCCATCTGGGCGAGCCTCCCGTACCGCTGAGATTGCCCGGCGCGGCCGGTCCTCTGCGGAGAGCCCTCTCCCGCCGTCACGCGCTACCGCCGAATCCGCTCCCACGCGGAACCGGGGACCCACCTCCCTTGGGGTGAATCAGTCGCGCCCGCCCACGGACGCGCCTGTAGGGCGAACCTTCACGCCCGAACCCGTCAGCTAACTCGGTAGGCGGCCGGAAGAAGGAGTTTCAGCTTGTCCATGTTCTCCATGCTCCCGCATCGGCTCCTGGATGCCCCGAAGAACCAGCTGAAGGCTTTCGTGTTCGGCGGCCTCGTGCTCGCACAGGCCGTCACCGGCACCGCGCTCGCGGCGCACGCCGACTCTTCTCCGAAGGACAACGTCGTCGGCGTCGCGCGCAAGGAGGCGGCCAAGGCGATGCGACTCCCCTCCCGGCAGGTCTCCGCCCAGCAGCTGCTGGCGCTGGCGGAGAAGCAGGTCGGGATCAGCGAGAACAGCGAGGGCGGCGGCACCAAGTTCCAGGCCTGGTACATGAGCTCCCCGCGCGCCAAGGAGACGGTGGCCCGCGACACCGGCACGATCGCCGGCTACGCGAACGCCTCCTGGTGCGACATGTTCGTCTCCTGGGTGGGCGCCCAGCTCGGCATGCAGGACACCGTCGGCTCCGACGCCTACACCGTCACCCACGCCAAGTGGTTCGCCTCCCAGGGCCGCTGGGGCACCACGCCCAAGCCCGGCGCGGTGGTGTTCTTCGCCTTCGACGGCAGCAAGAGCGTGGACGGCATCGAGCACGTCGGCTTCGTCATCAAGGACAACGGCGACGGCTCCATCCAGACCATCGAGGGCAACACCAGCGGCGGCCGGGTCGAGATCCGCACCCGGCCGACCTCCCAGGTCGCCGGATACGGCTATCCCAGCTACGCGGCCTGACCTTTCCGCTCTCCCCGCGCCTCATCCCATGGCGTCCCCGTCGCCTCCCCGCGGAGGACGCCGCGCCGCGCCGCGCGGCCGGGCCCACTCCCCCGGCCGCCCGGCGCCGGCGCTCTGGGCGGCGCGGCGCGCCGATCGTCCCGGTCGTCCTGAACGTCCCAATCGGCCTGCCCGAACCCGTACGGGCGGCTTCACCAGTGGCGCATGGATGATTTGCGCCCGACTGTGCCGCATGCGATGGGAGCGCTCCCAATGCTGCCAACGGGGTTTATGGGAGCCCGTAGACGGTTTTCTTCCTCCTAATCGCCACAGGAGTAACAGTTAGGTTTCGGCATATTGACGCCAGCATTGCCCGTCGGGGACCCTTCGTGGGAGCGCTCCCAAATATCGCTCGCAGGTTCACTCCCCGCGAGATCACGACTGAGGGATCCAGCACATCGTGGGCCCGACTGTCGGGGCCGGCCCTCGATGCACCTCCCAATGATCGGGCAACCACCTGAGAGGGGTCCGGAATGATGAACAAAATGCGCCGCGGCAGACTGCTCGCGGTCGCATCGGTGATGACGGCAGCGCTCGGCATCACCACCGCTTGCTCCTCCGGCGACACCGGCGGCGACACCGGCGGTTCGTCGTCGGCCGCGCCTGCCGAGAAGATCACTCTTACGCTGCAGACGTTCGGCGGCGGTACCAACTTCGGGTACAAGGCCGCCGTTGCGAAGTGGAACAGCGACCACCCGAACGTCCAGGTCAAGTACAACAACCTGACCGACAGCTTCGAGAACGTCTACTGGCCCCAGATGCTGCAGTGGCTGCAGTCGGGGACCGGCGCCGGTGACGTGGTCGGCATCGACGAGGGCGGCATGGGCCTCGCCAAGGCCCGTCCCCAGTTCTTCACCGACCTCGGCCAGTACGGCCTGCAGAGCCGCCAGGCCGACTTCCCCGCGTGGAAGTGGGAGAACGGCATCAACAGCGAGGGCAAGCTGTTCGCCCTCGGCACCGACGTCGGCGGCATGAGCATCTGCTACCGCTCCGACCTGTTCAAGAAGGCCGGGCTGCCCACCGACCGCGAGGAGGTCGGCAAGCTCTGGAGCGGCGGCTGGGAGGACTTCATCAAGGCCGGGCAGGACTTCCAGGCCAAGGTCAAGGACGCCAAGTTCGTCGACAGCATCAACACCATCTACAACGTGGTGCTGGCGCAGGAGGCCGCCAAGAACGGCAACGTCACCTACTTCGACAAGAACCAGCAGCTCATCGTCGACAAGAACCCGGCCGTCCGGAGCGCGTTCGACATGGCGACGAAGATGAGCCAGGGCGGTCTGACCGCCAAGCTGCAGAACTTCACCGACGGCTGGAACACCGGCTTCGTGAAGTCGCAGTTCGCGACGCTCGGCTGCCCCGGCTGGATGCTCGGTGTCGTCTCCGGCACGGCGGGCGACAAGTTCAAGGGCAAGTGGGACGTCGCGACGGTGCCCGGCGGCGGCGGCAACTGGGGCGGCTCCTGGCTCGCGGTGCCCAAGCAGTCCAAGCACCCGAAGGAGGCCGCGGAGCTGGCCAGCTACCTGACCAGCGCCGACGCCCAGCTGATGGCGTTCAAGGAGGGCGGCAACCTGCCCAGCACCATCCCGGCGCAGGACAACCCCGAGCTCCAGAGCGCGACCAACGAGTACTTCAACAACGCGCCCATCGGCAAGATCTTCGGGCCGTCCATCAAGTCGCTTCAGCCGATCTTCCTCGGTGAGAAGCACGCGCAGGTCAAGCGCGAGGTGGAGCAGGTGCTCAACGGCCTGGAGCAGGGCTCGGTGCCCGCGGCCGAAGGCTGGCAGAAGTTCGTCGAGGCGGGTCAGAAGGCGGCGGGCTGACAGTCCACCGGTCGTCACCGGCTCGCCGGGGCACCTGCCCCGGCGAGCCGGTGACCTGCCGTCGTGAGCGACGCGGCGGTGATGCGACCCATCACCGCCCTCGCTCCGAGCGGGCCCTCTTCCAGTCGTACCGATGCCGAGCTTGGTTATCGCTTGGTAGCGGACACACCATCGACCGTTACCGACGAAAGAAGGAGAATGGGGCTTCCACCCCGTGGCCGCCGGCCAGGGGGAACGCCCCGGAAATCCGATGAGCGTCAACCTCCACACGCAGCGGGCGGACCCGGCGCCTCCGCCGCCGCGGCCGGGACGCCACCATTCGCGCTCCCGCCGCCGCATCTGGTCGCAGTTCGACCTCAAGGCGACCCCATACTTTCTGATCTCTCCGTACTTCATCCTGTTCGCGATCTTCGGTCTCTTCCCCCTGGTGTTCACCCTATGGGTTTCGCTCCAGGATTACGGGCTCGCCGGCGGCGACGCCGAGTTCACCGGGCTGGAGAACTACGCCAAGCTCCTGGCCGACGCGGACTTCTGGAACGCGGTCATCAACACCGTCGGCATCTTCGTCCTCGCCACGGTGCCGCAGCTCGTCCTCGCTCTCATGCTCGCCAACGCGCTCAACAAGCGCCTGCGCGGGCGGCTGTTCTTCCGGCTGGGCGTGCTGGTGCCGCTGGTGACCTCCGTCGTCGCCGTCGCCATCGTGTTCACCCAGCTCTACGGCCGTGACTTCGGCCTGATCAACTGGCTGCTGAGCTTCGTGGGCGTCGACCAGCACATCGACTGGCAGAGCGCCAAGTGGTCGTCCTGGACCGCCATCGCGACCATGGTCGACTGGCGATGGACCGGCTACAACGCGATCATCTACCTCGCCGGCATGCAGACCATCCCGCGTGACCTCTACGAGGCGGCCTCGATCGACGGAGCCTCCCCGCGGCGCCAGTTCTGGCAGATCACGCTGCCGATGATCCGCCCGACCATCATCTTCACCGTCTTCGTCTCGACGATCGGCGGCCTCACGCTGTTCGCCGAGCCCGTCATGTTCGCCAGCAACCGGATGGACGGCGGCGCCACCGGTCAGTTCCAGACGATCGCGATGTACATCGTCGAGCAGGGCTTCCGCAACTTCGACTACGGCTACGCCGCGGCGGCCGCCTGGCTGCTGTTCGTCCTGATCCTGCTCGGTGTCGGCATCAACTACGCGTTCGTCCGCCGGATCGGAGGCAGTAAGTGACCACGATCACGCAGGCCGGGCCGGCGCGGAGGGAGAGCGCGCGCAGCAAGCGGGACCCGTTCCGCGCCACGCCGCTGACGAAGATCGTCCTCGGCGTCACCGTGCTGCTGTCGATCTTCCCGATCTACTGGATGATCATCATCGCGTCTCGGACCAACTCCGAGGCGGTCGACGTGCCCCCGCCGCTGCTGCCCGGCGGCAACCTCGGCGAGAACATCCAACGCGTGCTCGCCACCGAGGACGCGCACTTCATAACGGGTCTGGTGAACTCGCTGATCGTCACCTCGACGGTGACGATCTCCGTCGTGCTCATCTCGACGTTCGCGGGTTTCGCCTTCGCCAGGCTCCACTTCCGCGGCCGCAACCTGCTGCTCGGCTCCATCCTCATCACGATGATGGTGCCGCTCCAGCAGATGGGCATCGTCCCGCTCTACCAGCTCATGGTGAACCTGGGCTGGGTCGGGACGCTCAAGGCCGTCATTCTGCCCTACCTGCTCAACGGCTTCGGCGTCTTCCTGATGACGCAGTACACCGATCAGGCCGTGCCAGAAGAGCTGGTCGAGGCGGCGCGGGTGGACGGCGCGTCCACCATGCGCATCTGGTGGAACGTGATCCTGCCCGCCGTGCGGCCCGGCATGGCGGTGCTGGCACTGCAGACGTTCATGCTCAACTGGAACGAGTTCATGTGGCCTCTGATCGTCCTGAGCCCGGACAACCCCACGGTTCAGGTGTCGATCAGCTTCCTCACCGCGGCACACAGCACGGACTACGTCCTGATCTTCACCGGAACGGCTCTATCCGTACTACCGCTAGTTGTCGTTTTCGTCGCGTTCGGCCGGCAGATCGTCGGCGGACTCATGGAAGGTGCGGTCAAAGCGTGACCACGCAGGAGACTCAACCCCAGACCGGCATCCCCGCCCTCGCGTTCCCCACCGGCTTCGTCTGGGGCGCCGCCACCTCGGCGTACCAGATCGAAGGGGCCACCGACGTGGACGGGCGCGGGAGGTCCATCTGGGACTCGTTCGTCCGGCAGCCGGGCCGCATCCTCAACGGCGAGAACGCCGATGTGGCCATCGACCACTACCAGCGTTACCGTGACGACGTGGCCGTCATGGCGGATCTCGGGCTGACCGCCTACCGGTTCTCGGTCTCCTGGCCGAGGATCCAGCCCGACGGGGCCGGGGCGGTCAACCAGGCGGGCCTCGACTTCTACCGGCGGCTGGTGGACGAGCTGCTGGCCAACGGCATCGAGCCCTGGCTCACCCTGTACCACTGGGACCTCCCCCAGGCGCTCGAGGACCTCGGCGGCTGGCCTGTACGCGACACGTCGAAGCGCTTCGCCGATTTTGCCACCTGCGTCCACCAGGCGCTCGGCGACCGCGTCAAGCAGTGGAGCACCGTCAACGAGCCCTGGTGCGCGGCCTTCCTCGGCTACTCCTCGGGCGAGCACGCGCCGGGACGGCGCGAGCCGGCCTCCTCGATCAGGGCCGCCCACCACCTCAACCTCGCCCACGGCCTGGCCGTCCAGGCCCTGCGCGCCCAGGGGTCGGGGGTGAACATCGGCGGGTCGGTCAACCTGTACGCCATCAGCCCGGCCACCGACGACGCGGCCGACCTGGACGCCGCCCGGCGCATCGACGGCCTGCAGAACCGGTTCTTCCTGGACGCGCTGCTGAAGGGCGCCTACCCCGAGGACGTCCTTGAGGACCTGAGCGCGGTCACCGAGATCGACTTCATCGAGGACGGCGACCTGGCCACCATCTCCACCCCGTTCGACACCCTCATGGTGAACTACTACAGCCGGTTCACCGTGTCCGGTAAGCCCGGGGGTGCCGCCTCCGCGGCCGCGGCGCCCACCGGCGCCGGGTCGCCGTGGCCGGGCAGCGAGCACGTGTCCTTCGTCAACGGCGGCCGGCCGGTCACCTCGATGGGCTGGGAGATCGACGACCTCGGCCTGTACGAGGTGCTCCAGCGCGTCGCCACCGAGTACCCGAGCATCCCGCTGGTCATCTCGGAGAACGGCGCGGCGTTCGACGACGTCGTCGTGGACGGCACGGTCGACGACCAGGAGCGCCTGGCCTACATCGAGGCGCACCTGCGCACCTGCCACACCGCCATCGAGGCGGGCATCCCGCTCAAGGGGTACTTCGCCTGGTCCCTGATGGACAACTTCGAGTGGGCCTGGGGCTACGGCAAGCGCTTCGGCCTGGTCTACGTCGACTACGAGTCTCAGCGCAGAACCCCCAAGTCCAGCGCCTTCTGGTACGCCGAAACCATCCGCAGAGGCGGCCTGCTGGGTCCGGCAGAATAAAGCTCAACTGTCAGGAGGGGGCTAACTTGATGAACGGGGACCGCCGCTCGGGAGCGCGACCGACCCTAGAGGCCGTCGCCGCTCGCGCCGGGGTCGGCCGCGGCACGGTGTCGCGCGTCATAAACGGCTCGCCGAAGGTGAGCGAGAAGGCGCGCGAGGCCGTGCAGCAGGCGATCGACGAGCTCGGCTACGTGCCGAACCGGGCGGCGCGCACCCTGGTCACCAGACGCACCGACACGATCGCCCTGGTCGTGTCGGAGTCCGAGCAGCGCATCTTCGACGAGCCGTTCTTCGCGGGCATCATCCGCGGCATCGGCTCGTCGCTGTCGGAGACCGGGCTGCAGCTCATATTGACGATGGCGCAGTCCACCGACGAGCACGAGCGCCTGGAGCTCTACCTCACCGGCCAGCACGTGGACGGCGTCCTGCTGATCTCGCTGCACGGCGCCGACCCGCTGCCCGGCCGGCTCGAGGAGATGGGCGTGCCCACCGTCCTCGGCGGCCGGCCGGTCGGGTTCACCCCGTTCAGCTACGTGGACATGGACAACCGGGCCGGCGCCCGGCAGGCGGTCAAGTACCTGCTCGGCAGGGGCAGGCGGCAGATCGCCACCATCGCCGGCCCGCAGGACATGGGCGTGGGCGTCGACCGTCTGGCCGGATACCGCGACGCGCTGCTGGCCACCGGCATGCACGAGATCGTCGCCTACGGCGACTTCAGCGAGGCCAGCGGCGTCACGGCGATGGAGCGCCTGCTCCAGCAGCATCCGACGCTGGACGCCGTCTTCACCGCCTCCGACCCGATGGCCTTCGGCGCGATGCGGGTGCTCAAGGACCACGGCAAGATCATCCCCGATGACGTGGCGGTGATCGGCTTCGACGACTCCGCGATCGCCGCGCACACCGTGCCGCCGCTCACGAGCGTCCACCAGCCGACCGAGGACATGGGCCGCCAGATGGCGCAGCTGCTCGTCTCGCGCATCAACGGCGAGCGGCTGGAGCAGCCGGTCGTCATATTGGACACCCATCTGGTCGAGCGCGGCTCGGCCTGACCACGCCGGCGGCCTGGCTCCCCGTATGACCGGGGGCCGGGCCGCCGGCGCGCACCGCCCACCCCCCGAAGGAGAACCCCGTGCCTGAGCAGCGTTTCCCCGGCGAGTTCGTCTGGGGTGCGGCGACCTCCGCCTACCAGATCGAGGGCGCCGTCGAGGAGGACGGCCGCGGGGTGTCGGTCTGGGACACCTTCTCGGCGGTCCCCGGCAACGTCAAGAACGGCGACACCGGGGCCGTGGCCGCCGACCACTACCATCGCTTCGGCGAGGACCTCGACCTGATGTCCTCGATCGGCCTGCGCGGCTACCGCTTCTCCATCGCCTGGCCGCGCGTGCAGCCCGACGGCGCCGGCAAGCCCGACCAGCGGGGCCTGGACTTCTACCGCCGCCTGGTCGACGGGCTGGCGGAGCGCGGCATCAACCCCATGGCGACGCTGTTCCACTGGGACCTCCCCCAGGCGCTCCAGGACGCCGGCGGCTGGGAGAACAGGGACACCGCCGCGCGGTTCGCCGACTACGCCGAGATCATGTTCGACGCCCTGGACGTGCGCGACTGGCTCACCATCAACGAGCCCAAGACCGTCGTCGACTGCGGCTACCGCTGGGGCATCCACGCTCCCGGCGTCCAGGACGACGGACGGGCGTTCGTGGTCCTGCACCACCTGCTGCTCGGCCACGGCCTCGCCTCCGGCGTCCTGCACCAGGCCCACCCCGGCCGGCGCATCGGCCCGGCCCTCAACCTGCACCCGACCTACGCCGCCGACTCCTCGCCGGAGACCCAGCGGCGGGTCTGGCACCAGGACGGGCTGGAGAACCGGCTCTACCTCGACCCGATCTTCACCGGCGCCTACCCCGAGGACACGCTGGCGTGGATCGCCGAGCGCAGCCCGATGCCCGATCGCATCCTCGACGGCGACCTCGCCGTCATCAGCGAGCCCATCGACGTCCTCGGCGTGCAGTACTACACGCCGCACTTCGTGGACGCCACGGGCGAGCGCGTGCACAAGCACCCCACGGCGCAGCTCGACTGGCTGGAGATCTACCCAAGGGGCCTGTACGACACCCTGACCCGCCTGAAGTACGACTACCCCGCGGTGCCGATCGTGATCACCGAGAACGGCGTGCCCGCGCCGGACGAGGTGGGCGCCGACGGCCGCGTCGCCGACGGCGAGCGCGTCTCCTTCCTGCGCGACCACCTCGCCGCCGTGCACGACGCCCTGGCCGAGGGCGTGCCGGTGGAGGGTTACTACGTCTGGTCGCTGCTGGACAACTTCGAGTGGGCCGAGGGCTACGACGCCCGCTTCGGCCTCGTGCACGTCGACTACGCCACCCAGCGCAGGACGCTGAAGGACAGCGCCCTGTGGTACCGCGACGTCATCGCCGGCGGCCGCCTCACCTGACCGCGGCGCCGCGGGCCCGGCCGTCGGGGACGGTCAGGCCCGCGGGCCGGGGGCGCGGCGGAACTCGAACGGGGCGCTCTCGCGGCCGGGGACGACGAACCAGCACTCCCCCGTGCCGTCGCTGTCGAGCAGCCGCATGAAGGCGTCGACGACGGCCGCGACCGGCAGGATGGGAAAGCCCATCTGCTCGAGCAGGCCCCTGCTGCCGTCCAGGATGGCGGTGTCGGCGAAGGAGGGGCACAGCCCCTGCACCTTCACGCCGTCCGGGGCCAGGGCGGGGCCGAGCGAGCGCACCAGCCCGACGACGGCGTGCTTGTTGGCGGCGTAGACGGGGTCGGCGGGAATGCCGACGATGCCGGCCATGCTGGCGGTCGCCACGATCGTGCCGCCGCCGGCCGCCCGCAGCGCCGGGATCGCGGCCCGCGCGCCGAACACGACGCCGTCGAGGTTGACGCCCATCGCCAGGCGGTAGCGCTCCAGGTCGAAGTCGTCGCCCAGCCCGCAGCCGGTGGCCACGCCGGCGTTGAGGAAGGCCAGGTCGAGCCGCCCGTACCGCTCGACCGCCAGGGCGACGGCCTTCACGCTGTCGGCGGGGCGCCGCACGTCGCAGCGGACGGCCGTCCCGCCGGTCTCGCGGGCGACCCGCCCGGCCGCCGCGTCGTCGATGTCGGCGACGACCACCCGGGCGCCGCCCTCGGCCAGCCGGCGGGCGGCGGCGGCGCCGATGCCGTTCGCGCCGCCGGTGATGAGGGCCACCTTGCCGTCGAGCCGGTCGGAGCGCACCACGTTGGACGGCGCCCCCTGCCCCTGCGCCCCTCGCGCCGGCGCGCCGGTGAGACGGGCGAAGCCGCCCGCCGCGTCGTTGTCGGTCACAGTGGCAACCCTCCGGTGGCGGCGCTCGTCGAGCCGGTGGCCCGGTACGCGGCGATCGTACGCTCGGCGATGCGCATCTGGTGGATCTCGTCGGCGCCGTCGGCGAAGCGCGCCCAGCGGGCGTGCTGGAACATGTTGGCCAGCGGGGTGTCGGTGGAGTAGCCGAGGGCGCCGTGCACCTGTATCGACCGGTCGATGATCCGGTTGAGGCTGCCGGCGACGAAGTGCTTGGCCATCGACACCTCGGTGCGGAAGTCCTCGCCCTTGTCGATCTTGGACGCGGCGTGCAGGACCATGAGCTTGCACTGGTACAGCTCCATGGCCGAGTCGGCGATGAGCCACTGCACGCCCTGTTTGTCGGCCAGCAGCGACCCGTGGCTGTAGCGGTTGAGCGCGCGGTCGACCATCATGTCCAGCGCCGTCTCGGCCTGCGAGATCCAGCGCATGCAGTGCGCCAGCCGGGCGGGGCCGAGGCGGTACTGGCCCAGGCGGTGGCCGTTGCCCCGGCCGCCGAGGACGGCGGCGTCCGGCACCCGCAGATCGGTGATGACGATCTCGCTGTGGCCGGTGGAGCCGTGCATCGTCTCGACCTCGCGGACGTCGTCCCACCCCTCCTGGGGCAGGTCGACGAGGAAGGCGGTGTTGGCGCCCCGGGAGCCCTCGGGCACGTCCGCCTCGGTCCTGGCGATGAGGATGGCGAAGCTCGCGCGGCGGGCGTTGGAGATGAACCACTTGTGGCCGTTGATCACCCACTCGTCCCCGTCCTTGACCGCGTGCGTGCGGATGAGGGTGGGATCGGAGCCGGCCACCTCGGGCTCGGTCATCGCGAAACAGGACATCTTGGTGCCGTCGAGCAGCGGCCGGAGGTACTTCTCCTTCTGCTCGTCGTTCCCCCAGTGCAGCAGCGTGTGCATGTTGCCCTCGTCGGGGGCCGCGCAGTTGAGTATCCACGGGCCGAGGCGGGTCTTGGCGGCCTCCGACTGCACCATGGCGAGCTCCACGTGGCCGAGGCCCATGCCGCCCCACTCCTTGGGCATGTGCGGCAGCCACAGGCCCTCCTCGCGCGCCTTGGCGCGCAGGCCGAAGATCACCCGCAGGTACTCCTCACGAGTGGTGGCGCGCGACTCGTCGTCGAACCCGGCGACCGCGGGGATGACCACGTCCTGGATGAAGGCGCGCACGCGCCGGCGGATCTCCTCGTGCTCGGGGGCGAGCGTGAAGTCGATGGCCATCGGCCCTCCTCGTCGGCCGGCGTCGCCCGGCCATCGGCACGACGCGCCCATGGCGGCGCGTTTCAATACGATCGCATGAGGATTTCAGGCATGTGCCTGAATACGATAGACATGGACGCGTCCACCGGCAAGACAAGGATCAGCGGATGCCCCCGAACCCCGCCGCCACCTCCGCGCGGCTGGTGAGCGCCGCCGAGCGGCTGTTCGCCGAGCGGGGCATCGACGCCGTGTCACTGCGCGAGATCAACGCCGCGGCCGGCCAGCGCAACACGACGGCGTTGCAGTACCACTTCGGCGACCGGGCCGGCCTGCTGCGGGCCGTCATCGGCAAGCACCAGCCGGAGGTCGAGGCCCGCCGCCACCAGCTCCTCGACGAGTACGAGTCCCGGGGCGGCGGGCCGCCCGGGGCCGATGCCAGGCGCGCGCTCGCCGCGGCGCTGGTGCGGCCGCTGGCGGCCAAGCTCGCCGACCCCGACGGCGGCCGCCACTTTCTGCGGATCATGGAGCAGCTCGTCCAGCGCGCCGACCCGGTGGTGCTGCGCGGCGCGCCGGCCGGCCCCGAGCGCAGCATCGACCGCTGGCGCGCGCTGGTGGCGCCGCTGCTGCCCGAGGTCGCCGTGCGTCGCCTGCACCAGCGCTTCACGGCGATCAGGATGACGCACGTGGAGCTGGCCCGGCGCGCGGGCGAGGCCGAGCGCGAGGACGACCGGCTGTTCACCAGCCACCTGATCGACGTCGTGTCGGCCGTCCTGGCCACCGAGGTGTCCGCCGAGACCGCCCGCCTGATCGGCGAGCGGGACGGGCGGGACCGGGGCGCAGGACGGTGAGGCGGAACTCAGTGCGAGCGGGCCGCGTCCGTGCCGGTCAGGCGCTTGCGGAACACCCAGTACGTCCACCCCTGGTAGGCCAGCACGATCGGGGTGAAGATCGCGGCGACCCAGGTCATCACCGTCAGCGTGTACGGCGTGGAGGAGGCGTTGGCGACGGTCAGGCTGTTGGCCGGGTCCAGGGCGGGCATCACGTTCGGCCACAGGCCGCCGAACAGGGTGACGACCACGGCGACGATGGCCACGGCGTTGGCGAGGAACGCCCGCCCCTCCCGGCCGCGCGCGGCCGCGGCCAGCGCGCCGGCGATGCCCGCGGCGGCGGCCGCCGCGCTGATCCACGTGGCGGGCTTGCCGGTCAGGAGCTGGGTGATGAACAGGAACACCCCTCCGGCCGCCAGCGCCACCGGGCCCGCGTACTTGACGGCCGCCAGAGCCCGCCGCCGGACGTCGCCGGTGGTCTTCAGCGCCAGGAACACCGCGCCGTGCAGGGTGAACAGCGCGAGCGTGGCCAGTCCGCCGAGCAGCGCGTACGGGTTGAGCAGGGTCAGCAGCGAGCCGGTGTACTCGTGGTCGCGGTCGAGGGGGACGCCTCGCACGATGTTGGCGAAGGCCACGCCCCACAGGAACGCCGGCACCGCGGACCCCCAGAAGATGGCCCTGTCCCATCCCTTCGGGTCGTCGCTCCTGCCGCGGTACTCAAGGGCCACACCGCGAGCGATCAGCGCGAGCAGGATGAGGAACAGCGGCAGGTAGAAGCCGGAGAACAGGGTGGCGTACCACTCGGGGAAGGCGGCGAAGGTCGCGCCGCCGGCGACCAGCAGCCACACCTCGTTGCCGTCCCACAGCGGGCCGATGGCGCGCAGCGCCACGCGGCGGCCGGTCTCGTCCCGGCCGATGAACGGCAGCAGCACGCCGACGCCGAAGTCGAAGCCCTCCAGGACGAAGTATCCGGTCCACAGGACGGCGATGAGCAGGAACCAGACGGTGGTGAGTTCCATGGCAGGTCGTCCCTCAGTACGAAAGAGCGGGTGTGGGGTCGATGTCGGGCGCCTTCTCGGACGCCTCCTCGGTCTCGGGGCCCGAGCGGATGGCCTTCAGCATCAGCCGGACCTCGATGAAGGCCAGCACCCCGTAGACGAGGGTGAAGCCGACGAGCGTGATGGCGACCTCGGCGACGTCCACCCCCGGCGACACGGCGGCGGCGGTGCGCATGACGCCGAACACCGTCCACGGCTGGCGCCCCATCTCGGTGAAGATCCACCCCAGCGAGTTGGCCAGGAACGGCAGGCCGATGCCGAGCATGGCCAGGCGGTGGAACCAGGGGCCGCCCGGCAGCCGCCCGCGCCTGGTGAACCACAACCCGGCGAGGGCCAGCAGCGCGGACAGCACGCCGAAACCGATCATCAGGCGGAAGGACCAGTAGGCCAGGCCGATCACCGGCCGGTAGTCGCCGGCTCCGTACAGGGCCTGGTAACGGGCCTGGACGTCGTTGATGCCCTCGACCTTGCCGCCGGGGGTGTTGGTCGCCAGGATGCTGAGCCCGTAGGGGATCTGCAGGTTGACGTGGTTGCGGCCGTGCTCGACGTCGCCGACCGCGAACAGCGAGAAGCCGGCGGAGCTCTCGTCCTCCCACAGCGCCTCGGCGGCGGCCATCTTCATCGGCTGCTGTCGGGTCATGATCTGGGCCTGCGCGTGCCCGCTGAGGGCGACGCCGATGGAGGCGGCCACGGTGATGCCGAGGGCGACGCGGGTCGCGGTGCGGAACAGCTCGACGTCCCTGCGCCGCAACAGGTTCCAAGCGCTCACGCCGATGACGAAGCCGCCCGCGGTGACGAACCCGCCGAACAGGACGTGCGGGAAGGTGACCAGCGTGGTGGAGTTGGTGAGCACCGCCCAGATGTCGGTGAGCTCCGCGCGGCCGGTGGCCGGGTTGAGCCGGTAGCCCACCGGGTGCTGCATCCAGGAGTTGGCGGCCAGGATGAAGTACGCCGAGATGTTCGTGCCGAACGCCGCGAGCCAGATGGTGGCCAGGTGGACCCGGGGCGGGAGCCGATCCCAGCCGAAGATCCAAAGGCCGATGAACGTGGATTCCAGGAAGAAGGCGAGCAGCCCTTCCATGGCCAGCGGCGCGCCGAAGACGTCCCCCACGAAGCGGGAGTACTCACTCCAGTTCATACCGAACTGGAACTCCTGCACGATGCCGGTCACCACCCCCATCGCGAAGTTGATGAGGAAAAGCCGGCCCCAGAACTTGGTCTGCCGCAGGTGGGCGGGGTTGCGCGTGCGATACCAGGCGGTCTGGAAGCCCGCGACGACGACCGACAGCCCGAGCGTCAGCGGCACGAACAGAAAGTGGTAGACGGTCGTTATCCCGAATTGCCAACGGGACAGGTCAAGGACATCCATGCGCGCTCCTCCGCAGATCTCTGCGGTCAGCCTTCCGAAGGCGCGCCCACTCCCCCCAGAGTCACCAGCCCCGACGGTCACGGGACCTTGGCCCCCCACGAACCGACCAAGGTCCCATCACCACGCGAGCACCTGCCTCCCCGCCCTTCTCACGACCGGCGCCCCCGGCACTCCGAAGAAGGACCGACGCGTGCCGGTCACCTCTACCGCCGGCGGGGATGCTCCTACGACCGGCGCCGGGTCGGCTGGGCGCGGCGGGGACGGCGCCGTGGCGCGGCGGGCGGCCCGGTTCGCTTTCCGTGGCGTCGGCTCATCGGACGGCGTAGCCCGGGATGGAGGGCCAGCGGACGGTGATCACCACCGAGGCCTCCTCGGCGTACCAGGAGTGGTCGACCCCGCGCCCCCAGACGACGTAGTCGCCGGGCTCCGCCAGCAGCACGCTGCGATCCGGGAGTTCGACGCGGAATTTTCCGCTGATCAGGATGAGCAGCGCGGTGCGCCGCTCTCCCCTGACCCACTCGGGCCGGCTGTCGCCGCGCGCGTGCACGCCCCACTTGATCTCGACCTCGTCGCTGTGGCGCAGGTCGCCGGGCGGCTTGAAGTGCCCGAGCAGCCAGCCCATGTCGCCGGCCGCGTCCGTCTCGGCGCGCCCGACGTATACCTTGTCCGTCACGGGCGGCGACGCTAGCAGGTGCCCGTGACGCCCGCGCGAGAGCGTCCCACCGCCCTGAGGGACCATCCCCGGCCGAGGGCTGTTACGCCGCCACTACCGGATCACCCCCGCGAGGTTCGTCCCGCCGCGCCGACGGCCATCCCCCGGCCGCCGGACCGTCCCGCCGGCGGGGAGGTCCGGGATGGGGCCGACGGGGGGCGCGGGGGGCGACGCGTGTCGTCGGAGGTCTCCACATAAAACCGTTTCGCGAGTAGCCTGACATGGTTCACAGGGCGACCTGACAGTCGGCATTGACTGCCCGTGCGGATGTTTCCGCACGCCGGGGGCTCGCGGTGAAGAAGCGGGAGAGCTTCGCCCAGGGGTTCGGTGTTTGCTGCCCTGAACCAGGTTGACCTGGGGTTTCGTCGATCGGCTCAGCACATGTCCGAAACCTCGTGATCTGTGACCGTATTTACGCGATTAGTTGACTCTCCGCGCCAAAGCCCCTACCTTTAGGGCGCTATGGGAGCGCTCCCACCGCCGTACCCCGGTGTCGATCGCTGGAGAGCTACCGGGAAGATGGGAGGCGTGCCCCTGGTGCCGCCCGGATTCTTGCGTTCGCGCGTCGATGAGAGGATTCCCCCAGTGCCTCAGTACGTTCTACGCGGTGGCGGCTATCACGCCGAGGTGACCAAGGTGGGCGCTGCCCTGCGTGTGCTCAGGCACGGCGAGCGCGACCTGGTGGCCAGCTGGCCCGTGGAAGGCCCCATCCCGCACTACAGCGGCACCATCCTCGCCCCATGGCCCAACCGCGTCGCGCTCGGGCGCTACAACTTCGAGGGCGAGTCGTTCGAGGTCCCGGTCAACGAGCCCGAACGCGGCCACGCGCTGCACGGGCTGGTGGCGTTCGCCGACTGGGAGCTCGTCGAGCTCATCGACGAGGACGACCACGGCTTCGCGCGGCTGGCGCACACCATCGAGCCCACCCCCGGCTATCCGTTCCGCCTGGCACTGCAGGTGCGCTACGCCCTCAACTCCGACGGGCTGGCGACGACGCTGACCGCCGAGAACATCGGCGTCCGCCGGGCGCCGTACGGCTGCGGCCCGCACCCCTGGCTGATCGCCGACGACGGCGGCGAGACCGGCTGGGAGCTCGACCTGCCCGCCGGCCGGGTGCTGCGCGTCGACGACGTCCTCATCCCGACCACGCTGGAGCCGGTCGACGGCACGCCGTTCGACTTCCGCTCCCCCCGCGCGCTCGCCGACACCGTGATCGACGAGGCGTTCACCGGGCTGACCACGGGTCCCGACGGCCTCAGCCGCGCGCGGCTGAGCGGCGACCGGGGCGCGGTGCAGATCGCCTGGGACGCGGCGGCCATGCCGTGGGTGCAGGTGTGCACGGGCACGGGGTTCGGCCACCGCGGCATCGCGGTCGAGCCGATGACCTGTCCGCCCGACGCGTTCAACACCGGCACCGACCTGGTCGTCCTCGACCCGGGCGGCAAGCACGAGGTCACCTGGACCATCTCCGCGGTCTGAGGCGCGCGGCCCGGGGGCCCGTGACGGCGCCGGCCTTCCGCCGGGGCCCCGCGGGCTTCCGGCCGTTTCCCGGCCGTCTTCCCACGTCGCCGTACACGTCGTCTTCCAGACCGCCTTTCGTTCCAGACGTTCCAGTCGTCTTCCGGATCGCTTTGCCAAGTCGATCCACCGAGCCCTGACCGTCTCGACCAGTCGAAGTGATGTGACCGATGGAGAGCAGGACCAAGCGCCGGCTGTCGGCCGCCCAGTTGGACGCGCTGATCCGTGGAGCACTCGGATCGGGGGCGCGGTCCACCGAGGAACTCACCGACGGCTTCGCCAACGCGGTGTGGCGGATCACCCTCGACGACGGCCGCCAGGTCGTCGCGAAGGTCGCGCCGCCCCCCGAACTGCGGCTGCTGACCTACGAGCGCCATCTGCTGCGCACGGAGGCGCTCGTGTACCACCTGGCCGCCCCCACCGGCCTGCCGCTCCCGCGGCTGCTGCACTCCGGCTTCGACGACCCGGGGCTCGGCGGCGACTATCTGGTCTTCTCAGCGCTGGACGGCGTCCCGTGGAGTCAGGCCGCCTCGCTCACCGACGCCGACCACCGCGCGCTGCGGCACGAGGTGGGGGGTCATCTGGCGACGCTGCACGCGATCCCCGGCCAGGGCGCCTACGGCTACCCCTACGCCGGGCTCACCGGCGCCACGTGGCGTGACGCCTTCGTGGTCATGATGGGCGCCCTCATGGACGACGCGGTGCGCTACGCCACGCCGCTGCCGTGCTCGCTGGTGGACATCGCCGGCGCGATCCACTCCAACGTGTACGCGCTGGATGAGGTGACGGCGCCCGCGCTGGTCCACTTCGACATCTGGCCCGGCAACGTCTTCCTCACCCGCCGGCCAGGGGGGCCGCCGCGCGTCCAGGCGCTGATCGACCACGAGCGGGCCTTCTGGGGCGATCCGCTGGCCGACTTCATCACGCCGACGATCTTCGGGGAGCTGAGGGAGGACGACCCGATGCTGGTGGGCTACCGGCAGGCGGGCGGCAAGCTGGACCTGACCCCGCGGGCCCGCGTCCGCGAAGCGCTGTACCGGCTGTACCTCAACCTCATCCTGCTGGTGGAGGACGGCCCCCGCCAGTACCCGCCGGAGGACTACGCCCGCATCCGCGAGCCGGCGACCGCCGGGGTCACCAACTGCCTGGCCTTGCTCAGGCAGCGCTGAAGCGCCGTCCCCGGCCGTCCCTGGGTCACGGTCACCGGACACCGGCGGCGCGGGCGCGCCCGTCCCGGACGCCGCGAGCGCGGGCACCGGGCCGAGCAGCGGTGCTCCACCGGCCGCGACAGGCGCCGGCGCGCCGGCAGGGCCGCCCAGGGACCGGGTCCCCGGACGACCGGCCGGTCCTTGATGGTGTCCGCGCGCATGTCAGGCGCCCGCGTCCCGGTTGGTGCGAGGGCCGGCGACCAGCTGGTCGCCCGCCTGGACGTCCCTGGCCCGCGTCGGCTGGGTGCCGGCGTCGCGGTCGCGGTAGGCCGGGCGGCCGGCGGGCCGGGCGGCGGGAACCTCCACCCGGTCGTCCACGCCGTCATGGTCGCGGTCGGGCGTGTGCGCGTGCCGCCCCGCGGGCACGGAGCCGTCGGTGGCCTCCGGTGTGGCGCCGGTGACGGGCGTGGTGGCGGCGACCGGCGCGGTGGCGGTCTCCGTCTCCAGCTTCCGCTCCAGCCGGCGCTTCTCCTCCTCAAGCCGCTGGACGCGGTCGCGGGTCTCCAGCCGCGCCTCGCGCAGCTTCCTGCGCTTCGCGCCGGAGTGGCGCATCCCTGCCGTCAGCAGGATCAGGCCGATCAGGAACACGGCCGCGGTGGCCGCTCCGGCAAGGAACAGCTCCAGCTTGCTGAGCTGGAACGTACGGTCCAGCACCGTGACCGACGCCGCGATGCCGCCGGACTCGTCGTTCGCCACCGCGACCAGGGCCGCGCCGGCGAGCACGATCAAGAGCAGGCCGAGAATTATCATGGACCTCAACTCCAAGTCGCCTCGGTGTCGCCCCTTCGTGGGCGTTGTCCGACTGCCCCCGAGACCTCCGCTTATTCCTCCTCCGCACCTCGATGATGCCCGCGACCCCCGTGGGCGCCGGGAATCGCGGCGATCGCACCCCGCGTCACGGAAGATCGCGGCGCCCCGCGTCCGGGCTTTCGCAGGAGCTTCAAAGGGAGGGCGAGGTGTGCGATGATTTCAACGGGTGATGAAAAATGCGGACCACATGTGCGATCGCCGGAGGCGGCCCCGCCGGGGCCGTTCTGGCACTGCTCCTCGCCCGCGCCGGGGTGGAGGTGACGCTGCTGGAGAAGCACGCCGACTTCCTGCGCGACTTCCGCGGCGACACCATCCATCCCTCGACCATGCAGGTGCTCGACGAGCTGGGGCTCGCCGATGAATTCCTCGCGCTGCCGCACCGCAAGAGCCAGAAGGTGCTGGTGTGGACCGACGAGCGCATGGTCGAGGCGGCGTCCCTGCGCGGCCTGAAGAGCAGGTTCCCCTACATCGCGTTCGTCCCGCAGTGGGACTTCCTCAACCTGGTCACTTCGGCGGCGCGCCGCCATCCCTCCTTCCGGCTGATCATGGAGGCCGAGGTGGTGGGCCTCATCCGGGAGGGCGGCGCGGTGCGCGGGCTGCGCTACCGCGACCGGGAAGGGGAGCACGAACTGCGCGCCACGCTCACCGTGGGGGCCGACGGGCGGCACTCCGAGGTGCGCCGCGCCGCGGGCCTGGTCCCGGTGGAGCACGGCGCGCCCATGGACGTGGTGTGGTTCCGGCTGCCGCGCGAGCCCGGCGACGTCGACGAGGTCTTCCTGCGCGTCTCGGCCGGGCGCATGATGGTCGCGATCAACCGTCAGACCTACTGGCAGCTCGCCTATCTGATCCCCAAGGGCCGGTTCGAGCAGGTCAAGGCCGAGGGCATCGAGTCGCTGCGCGCGTCCGTCGGCACGCTGCTGCCCTTCCTGGCCGGCCGCACGGGCAAGCTGACGAGCATGGACGACGTCAGCGTCCTGCGGGTGGCCGTGAACCGCCTGCGCCGCTGGCACCGTCCAGGGCTGCTGCTCATCGGGGACGCCGCGCACGCCATGTCACCGGTGTTCGGCGTCGGCATCAATCTGGCCGTGCAGGACGCGGTGGCCGCCGCCAACCTGCTCGCGGGACCGTTGCTCGCCGGGGACGTTCCCGAGTCGCTGCTGCGCCGGCTGCAGCGCCGCCGCCTGGCACCCACGGTGATCACCCAGCTGGCGCAGCGCGTGGTGCAGGCCCGCATCATCGGCCCGGCGCTGCGCGGCTCCTCCCGGCCGGTGCCGCTGCCGCGCGACCCGTCGCGCCTGCCGATCGTCGGGGCCGTCGCGCGCCGCTTCATCGGCTTCGGCGTCCTGCCCGAGCACGTCCGCTCGCCGGAGGCGCCGCGCGAGGGCGGCTCGTGAACCACGCGGAACCGGCGTGCAGGCATGATCGGCCCGCAACAGCCGGAAAGCGGACGCCGGGCGCCTCGTCCGGTACCCGATATGGAGAAAGATTTCTCACCTTGTGGACACGAACTCTGTCGCACGGGCGAAGGTGCAATAGCCTTTTAGCGTGAGCGCCGAACCGATCAACCTGGATTCCTGGCGGGAGCTGCCCGCCGCGCAGCAGCCCGAGTGGCCCGATCCCGCCGCGCTGGAGCGCACCGTCGCAGAGCTTCAGGGCCTGCCGCCGCTGGTGTTCGCCGGCGAGTGCGACGAGCTGAAGGACCGGCTCGCCGCCGTGGTGCGGGGTGAGGCGTTCGTGCTGCAAGGCGGCGACTGCGCCGAGACCTTCGCCGGCGCGACGGCCGACAACGTGCGCAACAAGCTCAAGACGCTGCTGCAGATGGCCATCGTGCTCACCTACGCCGGCCGCGTCCCCGTAGTCAAGATCGGCCGGCTGGCCGGGCAGTTCGCCAAGCCCCGCTCCAAGCCGACCGAGACGCGCGGCGGCGTCGAGCTGCCGGCGTACCGCGGCGACATGGTCAACGGGTTCGACTTCACCCCCGAGTCGCGCACGCCCGACCCCGCCAGGCTGCTGCGCGCCTACCACTCCTCGGCCGTGACGCTCAACCTGGCCCGCGCCTTCACCAAGGGCGGCTACGCCGACCTGCGGCAGGTGCACGCCTGGAACCAGGACTTCGTGGCCGAGTCGCCGTCCGGTCGCCGTTACGAGCAGCTCGCCCGCGAGATCGACCACGCGCTCGCGTTCATGCGCGCCTGCCGGGCCGACCCCGAGGAGTTCCACACCGTCGAGTACTACTCCTCGCACGAGGCGCTGATCCTCGACTACGACCGCGCGCTGACCCGCGTCGACTCCCGCACGGGGCTGCCCTACGACGTGTCGGCCCACATGGTCTGGATCGGCGAGCGCACCCGCCAGCTCGACGGCGCCCACGTCGAGTTCTTCAGCCGCATCCGCAACCCGATCGGCGTCAAGCTCGGGCCGACGACGTCGCCCGAGGACGCCCTCGCGCTCGTCGACAAGCTCAACCCGGCCAACGAGCCGGGCCGGCTGACGTTCATCACCCGCATGGGCGCCGCCAAGGTGCGCGACGCGCTGCCCACGCTGGTGGAGAAGGTCCACGCGAGCGGCGCTCAGGTCGCGTGGATCTGCGACCCGATGCACGGCAACACCTTCGAGGCGCCGAGCGGCCACAAGACCCGCAGGCTCGACGACGTGCTCAACGAGGTCACCGGCTTCTTCGAGGTGCACCACTCGCTCGGCACCCACCCGGGCGGCATCCACATCGAGTTCACCGGCGACGACGTCACCGAGTGCGTCGGCGGCGGCCACCCGATCGTCGAGGAGGACCTGGCGCTGCGCTACGAGACGGCCTGCGACCCGCGCCTCAACCGCAGCCAGTCGCTCGACCTTGCCTTCCAGCTCGCCGAGCTCTACCGCTCCAGCTGAGCGGCCCCTCATCACGCGAGAGAGCCGGTCCGGCCACCCCCTCCACGGGCGGCCGGACCGGCTCTCGCCTTCTCACGGACGCGTTCGCCGCGTACTCCCGCGCGGCTCGCGCGCGCTCGGCGCGTTCAGCGTCGCGCGGCGGCGCGTTCAGCGCCTTCCGCGCTCGGCGCCCTTCCGGCTTAGAGCCGGCCCGGCGCCCGCAGGGCCGTCGTGGCGTTCAGGGGCGGCTGCCGTCGCCGGGGCCCTCGGCGGCGCCCGAGTCGATGTCGGCGGCGATCTCCTTGCGGATGGCGTCCATGTCGAGCGCGCGCACCTGCCTGATCAGGTCTTCGAGCGCGGGCTCGGGAAGCGCGCCCGGCTGGGCGAACACGACGATGCCGTCGCGGATGGCCATGACGGTGGGGATGGAGGTGATCTCGAACCCTTCGGCCAGGCCGCGCTCGGCCTCGGTGTCGATCTTGCCGAACTTGATGTCCTCGTGCTTCTGCGAAGCCTTCTCGAAGATGGGGCCGAACGTGCGGCAGGGCCCGCACCACGCCGCCCAGAAATCGAGGAGGACGATGCCCTCGTCGGCGATGTCGTTGAAGTTCTTCTCGGTCACCGCGATGGTCGCCACAGTGTGTCCTCGTCTCGTGTCTCGTCGTTTTCGATCGACATAACCATCTACCCGTTCCCTGAATTCCGCACCGGATCCGCCGGACGTGAACGCGGGAAGCCCCCGGCGCCGCAGGGCCGAGGGCTTCTCATATGTGCGGGTTCGATCTTTCGTCGATCGTGGGCCGCCGCGCGTCGGCGTCCAGCCGGCCGGCGTCCGCCGGAAGCGCGTCAGGAGCAGTTCTTCCCTAGCCGCTGCGTGGCCTCGCTGGCCTGGGTGCCGAGCTTGGTCAGCTCGGTCGCCGCCGCGGCCGGGTTCGACACGTCGATCTTGATGTCGCCCCAGGTGGTGGACAGGTCCGCCAGCGTGGCCTTCAGGTCGCCGTCGGCCTTGCCCGACAGGTCCTTCAGCTTGGCCGCCAGCTCGGCGCCCGCCGTGTTGAAGGCCTCCAGGTTGCCGGCGCCCGCCGCCGCCTTGGTGCTGTAGTCCTGGAACGCCTTGACGGCGTCCTCGCAGACCGCCCGGGTGTTGCCGCCGCCACATCCCGTCGTGAGCGAGACGAGGGTCGCCGCGGCGCAGACCGCGAGAGCGTGACGGGGGAGGTTGATGGACATCATGTGCCTTTCCTAGTGATCTTTCGCTAGGAAGAAGCTAGTGGCGACGGCTTACAGTCCGCTTACATCCCGCCTGCACGGCGGACGGGCGGGCGGCCACGCCGGGCGAATCCCGTCCCCCAATGGGAAAGCCCCGGCCGGAGCCGGGGCTTTCCGCGCCGGGGACGACGCGGGGGATCAGCTCTTCTTCAGCTTCAGGCCGAAGAGCAGCGGGTCGTGGTCGGAGGAGCGGAAGGGGCCCGGCGCGTACAGGTAGGGCGGGTTGAACTCGGTGTTGTAGTCCATGAACCGGCCCTCGTCGGCGTTGACGTGCCAGATGGTCGCACCGGTCACCTGCTTGAGCAGCGGCCTGCCGACCAGCACGTGGTCCAGCTCGCCCGACAGGCTGTCGAAGACGTAGCTGTAGCGGTCCTTCCTGTCGAGGAACTTCTTGCTGACGCTCGTCAGCCCGCCGGCCTCCAGGGTGTGGATCGGGTCCTCCTCGCCGTAGGCGTTGAGGTCGCCGAGCACGACCGGGCCGGGCAGCCGCAGGGTGTCGATCAGCCCGAGGACGGCCTTGGCCTGACGGACGCGCTCGGCGTTGAAGCAGCTCTGCCCGTCGCCCTGGTCCAGGTCGGCGCCGCCGGCGCCGCCGCAGCCCTTCGACTTGAAGTGGTTGACGATCATGGTGAACGTCGTACCGCCGCCCTTGGCGCGCTGGAACTCCTGGATCAGCGGCGGCCGGCGGAAGACCGGGTCGCTCGACGTGCGGGGCGCGCCCACCGGCTTGACCGCCGCGGGCTTGTAGATGAGCGCGACCTGGATCGCGTCGGTGCCGGGCGCCGGCGAGATGACGCCCTTGTAGGTGCCGGCGCCGACGGCGGCGTTGAGCGCGTCCACCAGGGCGTTCAGGGCGGTGACGCCGTTGTTCTCGACCTCCATCAGGCCGGCGACGTCGGGGTTGAGGCCCTTCAGCGTGGAGACGAGCTTGGCGAGCTGGCGGTCGCGCTCCTCGGCGGTGGTGGCGCCGCGCGAGCCCAGCGTGGTGAACCAGTTGAGGGTGTTCAAACTCGCGACCCTGACGTCGCCGCCGACCTTGGCGGGCGCGGCCGGGCGCGGGTTGTCGGGGGTGAAGGCGACCGGCCGGGTGGGCTCGATCCGGTAGACGCCGAAGCCGTAGGTCAGCACGCCGGTGAGGCCGGCGGTGGCGTCGCCGACGCGAACGGTGTCGGTGCCGCCGGTGTGGTACGGCAGCTGGGGCGGGTTCTGGACGTTGGAGGCGTCGTCGAGCAGGATGCGGCGCCGGGCGTCGAGCGCCGGGTCGACCTTGTCGCGGTCGGTCGGCTGGAAGAGCCTGCCGTGGGCGGACAGGGTGATCTCGCCGTAGCGGCCGAGGTTGTAGACCTCCGAGACGGTCAGCTTCTGCGGGAAGGTGACGAGCACGCCCTCCAGCGGCTCCATGCTCGCGCCCTCGGCGAGGGGGAGCTTGACCTTGGCGGCCTTGACGGCGCCGGTGCCGCAGACCTCGACGGAGGTGACCGGAGACAGCTCCGTCAGGCCGTTGAACTCGGTGACGGTGCCGCTGACCAGCACGCGGTCGCCCGGCGCGGCCGGTTCAGCGGTGAAGACGAACACCGCGTCGGAGGTGGCGGGGTCGGCGTCCGGGGTGGGGTCCTGGAGGTAGAAGCCGCCGAGTGAGCCGGTCCCCTGGTAGTCGCCGGTGACGACGCCCTCGACGCGCACGCTCTGCCCGGCGAGCGGGCTGGTCGCGCCGCCGCCCTGCACCTGTGCGATCTGGTGGGTCGCCGGGAGCGTGCACGGCTCGGCGGTGCGGGTCGGCGTGGGGCTCGCCGTCGGCGTGTCCGAGGGGGTGGGAGTCGGCTCCGGGGTGTCGGTGGGCTCCGGCGTCGGGGTCGGGTCCACGGGCCCGGTCGGGGTGGGGGTCGGGGTGGGGGTCGTGCCGCAGGGGGCGGGGGGCGTCGCCGAGTTGCGGGGCGCGGGGGCGCCTGCGGTGAAGTCGGCGGCGTTCGCGTCGGTGTCGGCGCAGCCGTGGCCGCCGCGGACGGCCGCGGTCGAGTTGGTGAGGGCGGGGGCCGCCGCGCCCTCCGAGAAGTCGGCGTTGCCGTATCCCACCAGGTCGCCCAGCAGCGCCAGCTGCGCCGCCGAGCAGGGCGTGGAACCCCCGTTGCAGGCCAGGCCCTCGGCGGAGCGGACCAGGGCGACCTTGCCGGCCGTGGCGCTGAGGGTGAGCCCGCCGGTGGCGTCGGGGGCGGGCAGGGGGGTGCTGGGCGTCGCGCCGGCGGCGAGCTGGATCAGGTGGTAACGCCCCGGCGCGACGGTGCCGGACAGGCCGACCTTGTTGGCGGCGAAGGCGCCGGTGCCGGTGGCGCTGGCGTACTGCAGGGACCACCCGTCGAGGGAGACCTCGGCATCGCCGCGGTTGAACAGTTCGACGAAGTCGTTGGTGTACGGGGCTCCGGTGTTGCCACCGCCGCCGTACACCTGGCTGATGACCACCGTCCCCGGTTCGGCGGACGCCGGGGGCGATGACAGGACGGCGACGCCCGCGAGGGTCGTGCCGGCGGCCGTGAGGGCGGCGAGCGCCCGGGATAGAGCACGCATGACCGGGAGCGTAGGCCGGAGGGAGGCTACGATCTCGTACTAGAACTAGATAGAAGGTGAAATAACCGAAGCTTGACACTTGGTGTCGAGCGGCCGCCGGCAGGCTTGGCGGCTGTAGACCTAGCGGGCCGGGTGGATCCGACGCCACGGATACACTCTGTCAGCTTCCCGTCACGATTTAGCGACCCGTTACCCGACATTGGGTATGACTTTGGCATGACGCCCCCGTTGAAGACGCGCTCCCTGGACGTCGGCTGGCAGACCTGCGACGCCTCCGCGGCGTGCGCCGGGGTCACCTGCCCGCCCTTCGACCGCTGCCTGGCGCACCTGGCCCCCGCCGAGCTGGAAGAGATCCTCCGCCGGCTGACCCCCGGCGGCGGCGTCGACCTGCGCGGCACCGCCCTGGACGAGGAGCTGCTCACCCGGGTGCTCGACGCCGCCGGGCGCCACTTCGGCAGGGCCAGGTTCGACCGGGCGCTGTTCACCGGGCCCGCCCGGTTCGGCGAGGTGGTCTTCGCCGGGGACGCGACCTTCGACCACGCGCGCTTCGACCGCCTGGCCTCGTTCTTCGGCACGCGCTTCACCCGTAACGCCTCCTTCCGCGAGGTGCGCTTCTCGCGCGAGTTCTCCATGCACGGCGCGCGCCTGCGCGGGCACGGGACCTTCGACCGCGTGCGCATCGGCAGCGACGCGCTGTTCGGCGACGCCCGGTTCGGCAGGGACGCCTCGTTCCGCGGCGCCGAGTTCCACGGCTTCGCGGCCTTCGACGGCGCGGTGTTCGACAACGACGCCCTGTTCCGCGGCGCGCGCTTCCGCAGGGCCGTGTCGTTCCGCAAGGCGACCTTCGGCGGCACGGCCGGGTTCGAGGGGGCGGGCTTCCACGGCGGCGCCTTCCTCACCGGGCTGCGCGCCGGCCGCCGGCTGGCGCTGCCGGGCATCCACGCCTCCGCGCCGCTGGAACTGGAGGTCGCCGGGTGCCCGGTGGACCTGCGGGGGGCCAGGGTCGCGGCCCGGCTCACCGCGCGGCTGTCGGACGTCGACCTGGAGTTGCGCGAGGCGGTCCTCAGCGGGCCGGCGGCCGTGACCGGCCCCTCGGGCCGGCTGCGGGTGTCGTCGCTGGACCGGCTGGACGCCTGCGAGCTGACGCTGCACGGAGCCGATCTGAGCGGCTGCCGGCTGGCCCAGGTGCGGCGGCCGGAGGCGCTACGGCTGTCGCACTGCCACTTCGCCGCCACGCCCACAGGGGTGCGGGTCGGGCTGCGCTGGCCGCCGGTGCTGTGGTGGAGCCGCCGCCGCGTCCTGGCCGACGAGCACGCCTGGCGCGGCTGGTCCACGCGGGCCGAGCAGCCGCTCGACCCCGGCCGGCTGGCCGCCCTGTACGAGCGGCTGCGGCGGGCGGTGGACGACACGCAGACCTCGGCGGACTTCGCGTTCGGCGCGATGGAGATGCGCCGCCTGGCGACCCGGCGGCGGCGCCTGCGGGTCGCGCTGGCGGCCTACTGGCTGACCTGCGGGTACGGCATGCGCATGGGGCGGGCGCTCGGCTGGCTGGTCGTGGTGGCCGCCGTCGCCACCGGCGCGCTGGTGTGGACGTCCGGATCCCACCCGGGGCGGCGGCCCGTCAGCCACCGTTCCCCGACGCCCGCCGTGCACGCCACCGCGACCGGCGTCGGCTGACCCCGGCCGGCTCGGCGCCGGGGCGCCGTCCCGGACGACCGGCGTTCCGGGCTGCGGCGTCCCCAGGGGGCCCTTCCGGTGGGGGGCGGCCCAGGGACGGCTCAGGGATTACCCGGATTACCCCCCTGCCGCCCCAGAGGAGACAATGTGGGCCGGCCGAAGCCCATGGCGGGCGGTGAACCTGGGGAGAGCATGGCGAGCGCGAGTGTCATCGACGACTACGTGACCACACTCGACCGCACGCTGCGCGGCTCAGCCCGGCTGAGGCGCGACCTGGTCGCCGAGGCACGCGACAGCCTCGCCGACACCGCCGAGGCCCACCTCGCCGATGGGGTCGGCCGCGACGAGGCCGAGCGCATGGCGGTCGCCGAGTTCGGGCCCATCGGCGTGATCGCCCCCGGCTACCAGGAGGAGATCGCGGCGCAGCAGGGCCGCAGGACCGCGGCGGTGCTGTTCGTGACCGTGCCGCTCATGACGCTCATCTGGAGCGGCATCTGGATCGTGTACCCCGAACCCGCGGCGACCGTCATCGCCGGCAAGCCCGCCTGGTTCACGCCGCTCGCGCGCTTCCTCGACTTCTTCCAGTTCGGCATGGGCGTCGCCGGGGCCTTCGCCCTGTTCGCATTCAGCCGGGGACGCCGCCGGCTGAAGCGGCCGGAGGTCCTCACGCGGGCGCTGGGCATCCTCGTGTGGGTCCAGGTGCCGGTGATCTTCGCGATCGGTCTGGTGCTGGCCGCGGGGGCCGGGCGGTCGCTCAACGGCTTCACCGATTTCACACCCGGGATGGTGGCGAGCGTTCTCAGCTATCTGCTGTGCGGGGCGCTGCTGTTCAGCGCCGCGCGCTGCCTGATCGCCTCCCGGACCGTCCCGCCCGTCCCGCCGGCGCCGGCCCCCGCACCGCACCGGTCCGGCGCGCTGGGCTGACACGCCCGCGCGGCGTTCGCGTCGGGCCGCCGGGAGCCGTCACTCCTGGGTACGCGGGGCGAGGACGCTGCCGATGGCGTCGGTGAACTGCCGCCACGACGACCGTTCGCCGGCCAGCGCCGCGCGCCCGCCGGAGGTGAGCCGGTAGGTGCGGCGCTTGCGGCCGGCCACCGTCGCCCACTCGCTCGTGAGGTGACCCACGCGCTCGAGTCTGCGCAGCGCGGGATAGACCGTGCCGGTCGGGACGTTGAGCGCGCCTCCGCTGCGCTCCTGCAACGCCTCGATGATCGCGTAACCGTGCAGCGGCCCGCTCTCGAGGACGGAGAGCAGCAAGGCGTCCATGTGACCGCGGAGCGCGTCGGCATTCACCGCTCAAGCCTATCCAGATGCGTCATGACGCCAGTCTATAGGTAGGCTCTCTACATGTAGACAGACACAATGTAGAGAGATGAGGAGCCATGGACGTGACCGACCTGGCCCGGCTCCAGTTCGCCGTGACGGGGAGCCTGCACTTCCTGTTCGTCGTGCTGACGCTCGGCCTGGCACCGCTCGTCGCGATCATGCAGACCCGCCACGCCATCAGCGGCAGGCCGGTCTTCGAGCGCATGACCCGCTTCTGGGGCCAGATCTATGTGATCAACTACGCGCTCGGCGTGTTCACCGGGTTGGTGATGGAGTTCCAGTTCGGGCTGAGCTGGAGCGGACTGACGGACTACGCCGGCGACGTGTTCGGCGCGCCGCTGGCGATCGAGACGCTCGTGGCGTTCTTCCTTGAGTCGACCTTCCTCGGCCTGTGGATCTTCGGCTGGAACCGCCTGCCGAAGAAGCTGCATCTGGCGTGCATCTGGCTGGTCGTGCTCACCGCCTACGCCAGCGCCTACTGGATCATGGTGGCGAACTCCTTCCTCCAGCACCCGGCCGGCGCCGTCCAGCGCGGCGACCACCTGGTGCTGACCGACTTCGGGGCGCTGCTGACCAATCCGAGCCTGCTGATGGCCTTCCCGCACATCGCCGGCGCCGGGCTGTTCGCGGGCAGCTTCCTGATCATCGGGGCCAGCGCATACCAGCTCTTCCGCCGCACCCCCGAGCAGGAGTTCTTCCGCCGGTCGCTGCGCACCGGCGTGGTGTGGGCGTTCGTCGGCACGAACCTCGCCGTCGGCTTCGGGTACGCGCAGTTCGGCTTCATCGGCGACATCCAGCCCGACAAGTTCAAGGGCGCGATACCCGGGACGGCGCTCGGCACCATGATCCTCATCGGCCAGCTCGTGCACACGATCGTGATGTTCTTCCTGCTCCCCCTGCTGTTCCGCGACCTGCTCGCCCGCGCCCGCTGGCTGCACCCGCTGCTGATGATCACGACGCCGCTGCCCTTCGCCGCCGCGATCCTCGGCTGGCTCACCCGCGAGGTGGGCCGCCAGCCGTGGCTGGTGTACGGCAGGCTGACCGTGGCCGACGCCATGTCGCCCGGCCTCACCAAGGAGATGGTGACCCTCTCGTTCGCCGCGTTCGCCGGCTTGCTGACGCTGCTGGCCCTCGTCGACTACCTGCTCATCGCCCGCGTCGTCCGGCGAGGCCCCGCGCAGGCCGACCTCGGCGCGACGCGACCCGCCGACCCCTCCCCCACCCCGGCCTTGGCCCTGTGACCTCTCGTCCCCCTGTCCCCTGGGCCCTCGTGGACCCGCCCCGGTCCACGTACCCGCCCCCGAGCTGAGGAGCTCCCCCATGGAGATCATCTGGCTGGCGATCCTCGCCGTGCTGCTGATCGGCTATTTCGCCCTGGAAGGCTTCGACATCGGGGTGGGCATGATGCTCCCGGTGCTGAGCCGGGCGCACGAACGGGCCGGAGAGCCCGGCTCCCGGCAGCGGCACCGCGACCGCCTGGTGTCCGCCGTCGCCCCGTTCGTCCTGGCCAACGAGATCTGGCTGGTCGCCGCGGCGGGCACGCTGTTCGGCGCCTTCCCCTCACTGGAGGGCAGGGTGATCAACGGCCTGTACCCCGTGGTGGTGGCGCTGCTGGTGTCGTGGATCCTGCGCGACGCCGGACTGTGGTTCCGGCGCAGGCTCGACGGCGCCGCCTGGCGGGCCTGCTGGGACGCCGTCCTGTGCGCCGGATCGTGGGGCCTGGCCCTGAGCTGGGGAGTCGCCCTGGCCTCCGTGGTGCGCGGGCTGCCGGACCGGCCGTTCGACGTGATCGGGCTGCTGTACGGAGCCGTGGTGGCCGCCGCGTTCGCCTTCCACGGCCGCGCCTTCGCCGAATGGCGCCTGTCGGGCCCGAGCGAGTCGGGCCGCGCCGGCCGGAGGCTGTGGCTGACGGCCGCCGTCGCCGCCCTTCCCGTCGCGGCGCCTCTGGCGGCGCTGGCACCGGCGCTGCTCGGCCACGCCGCCTCCCCCGCGACGCTCGGTGTGCTCAATGTCATCGTCCTGCCCGTCACACCCATCATGGTGGCGGCGCAAGTATGGGTATGGCGCACCTTCGGACCGGCCAGGTCCGCCGGCGCCGCCGCGGCCATCCCGTCCTTCTTCTGAGGAACCGATGCACAAGGACCTGCTGCGCATGGCGCGCACCGAGTCGGCGGTCCGCCTGCACCTGCTGGTGTGCCTGACGGCGGCCGTCGTGGCCGGGCTGCTGGTGCTGGCGCAGGCCGAGCTGCTGTCGGGCGTGCTGTCCGGCGCGTTCACCACCTCCGCGCTGCTCCCGCTGGCGGCCGTGGTGGTGGCGCGGGCGCTGCTCGGCGGCCTGCAGGGCCTCGCGGCCGGCCGCATGGCGACGGCGCTGAAGTCGTCGCTGCGGGGCAGGCTGCTGTCCCGGCTGCGCGACCTCGGGCCGGCCCGGCTCACCGCGCACCGCTCGGGCGAGCTGGTCACGCTGGCCGGTCGTGGGCTGGACGCGCTCGACCCCTACCTCACCGGTTACCTTCCCTCGGTCGCCGTGGCGGGCGTGGTGCCGATCGCCGTGCTGGTCCGGCTGTTCGCCGCCGACCTCGGCACCGCCGTCATCGTCCTGATCACGCTGCCGCTGATCCCGGTCTTCGGGGCGCTGGTCGGCTGGCAGACCAAGGCGGTCACCGAGCGGCAGTGGCGGGCGCTGTCGCGCCTCGGCGGCCACTTCCTGGACGTGGTGCGCGGCCTGCCGACGCTGCGCGCGTTCGGGCGGGCGCACTACCAGGCCACGGTGATCCGGCAGGTCGCGGACGCCCACCGTTCGGCCACCATGCGCACGCTGCGGGTGGCCTTCCTGTCCTCGCTGGTGCTCGAACTGGTCGCCTCGCTCTCCCTCGCGCTCGTCGCCGTCCCGGTGGGCCTGCGGCTGCTGTCGGGGTCGCTCGACCTGCGCACGGCCCTGCTGGTCCTGCTGCTGGCCCCCGAGGCCTACATCCCGCTGCGCATGATGGGCACCAGGTTCCACGCCGCCATGGAGGGCGTCGCCGCCGCCGACGACGCGTTCGCCGTCCTCAATGAGGGCGCCAAGGCCGCGGCGGACGCCCCCGCGTCGGCCCCGGCCACCGCAGGCCGGGCGAAGCGCGGCGGACGCGCCCCGGAGGCGGTCCCCGCCGCGGACGGCACGCTCCCGCCGCCTCCCGGTGTGCCGGAGATCCGGCTGGAGAACGTCACGGTCCGATACCCGGGCCGCGAGGACGCCGCGCTCGACGGCGTGTCGCTGACCGTCGCCCCCGGCGAGCGCCTCGCGCTGGTCGGCGAGAGCGGCGCGGGCAAGAGCACGCTGCTGCACCTGCTGCTCGGCTTCGTCGCCCCCTCCGAGGGCCGCGTGCTGATCGACGGCGTGGACCTGACGAGCCTCGACGCCGACCTGTGGCGCCGCCGGCTGGCGTTCGTGCCGCAGCGCCCCCACCTGTTCGCCGCCTCCGTCGCCGAGAACATCCGGCTGGGCTCAGACGCCTCCGACGAGGAGGTCCACGCCGCGGCGGCCGCCGCGCGGGCGGCCGAGTTCGTCCGCGCGCTGCCCGAGGGGTACGCGACCGTGGTCGGCGAGCGCGGGGCCGGCCTGTCGGCGGGCCAGCGGCAGCGGGTGGCTCTGGCGCGCGCCTTCTGCCGCCCCGGCGCGCGGGTGCTGCTGCTGGACGAGCCGACCGCGCGCCTGGACGGCAGGAGCGAGGCCGCGATCGTCGAGGCGACCCGGAAGCTGGCCGAGGGGCGAACCGCCGTCATCGTCGCGCACCGGCCCGCCATGATCGACCTGGCCGACCGCGTCGTCCGCGTGGACGCCGGGAAGGTCGTCTCCGACCGCAGGGTGACCCGCCCGCCGTCCTGCCCCGCACCCGCGCGGTCCGGCACCCCGGACGGCGGCCCGCGTCCCGTGCGGCCCCCGCACGGGACGAACGGCGCAGACGGCAAGAACGGCGGGAACGGCGCCCCGCCGCCGGGGGCTCATGGCAGCGCGGGGCTGGGAGGCACGCCATGACCACCGCGACCCCGCACGCGTCCCGGACCGGCCGGAGCGCGCCGCCTGCGGCCCGGCGGCTGCTGTCCGGCATGGGCGGCCGCACGCTGGCCGCCGTGGCGGCGGGCGCCGCCGCCGAACTGGCCTCGCTGGCCCTCATCGGCTGCGCGGCCTGGCTGATCACCCGGGCGGCCGAGCAGCCGCCGCTGGCCGCCCTGAGCGTGGCCATCGTGGGCGTCCGGGCGTTCGCGACCAGCCGGGGCGTGTTCCGGTACGCCGAGCGCCTCGCCGGGCACGACGTGGCCCTGCGCGCGCAGGCCACGACCCGTGAGCGGCTGTACCAGGCGCTCATCCCGTCCAGGCCGTCCGGCGGGCACCGGGGCGCCGACCTGCTGAGCCGTATGGTCGACGACACCGACGCCGTCCAGGACCTGCTGGTCCGCTGCCTGCTGCCCGCGCTCGCCGCCCTGGTGACCGCCGTGGCCGCCGTGACGCTGGGCGCCTTCCTGCTGCCCGCCGCCGCGCTGGTCCTGCTGGCCGGCCTGCTGGTCGCCGGGGTGCTGCTGCCCGCGGGCACCGCCACCGCCGCCCGGCGCTGGTCGGCGCGCCTGGCCCCGGCCAGGGCCGGCCTGGCGGCGCGGGTCGCCGACCTGGTGCACGGCGCCGCCGACCTGGCCGCCTACGGGGCGGGCGAGCGGGCGCTGGCCGCCGCCGCGGAGGCGGACGCGAGGCTCGCCGCCCTGGAGCGGCGGCAGAGCAGGGCGAACGCCGCGGCCCTCATGCTCGGCACTGCGGTGCAGGGCCTCACCGTGGCCGCGATCGTGCTGGTCGCGCGGCGGGCCGGGCTCGCGACGGCGCCCACGGCCGTGCTCGCGCTGACCGCCCTGGTGTCCTTCGAGCCGATCCTGCCGCTGGCCGCGGCGGGCGAGCGGTTCGCCGGGGTGACCGCGGCGCTGCGCAGGCTCAGGGAGGTCCAGGCCGTCCCGGCCGCCGTGCCTGAGCCGGCCGCGCCCGTCCCCGTGCCGCCGGGGCCGCTGACCGTCGAGGTCGAGGACCTGGTGGTACGGCACGCCCCCGGCAGGCCGCCCGCCCTGGACGGGGTGTCGCTGACCCTGACCCCGGGCAGGCGGGTCGCCGTGGTCGGGCCGAGCGGGGCGGGCAAGAGCACGCTGCTGTCGGCCCTCATGCGCACGACCGGCTTCGAGGCCGGCGGCGTCCGCGTCGGCGGCGTCGACATCCGCGAGCTCTCCCCCGACGACGTCCGCGCAAGGATCACCGGCCTGACGCAGGACCCTTACGTCTTCCGCGCCACGCTGCGCGACAACCTGCTGCTGGCGGGGCCGCAGGCCGGCGAGCGCGAGCTGGCGGAGGCCGTGCGCCGGGCGCGGCTGGACGCCTGGGTCGAGCGCATCGGCTGGGACGTGACGCTGGGCGAGGACGGGCGCACGGTCTCCGGCGGCCAGCTCCAGCGGCTCGCCCTGGCCCGCGCGCTGCTGCACGACCCGGAGATCCTGCTGCTCGACGAGCCCGCGGAGTCGCTGGACGGGGCCACGGCCGACGCTCTGATGGCCGACCTGCTCGACGCCACCCACGGCCGCACGACGCTGCTGGTCACCCACCGCCTGCACGGCCTGGAAGGCGTCGACGAGATCATCGTCCTGGAGGACGGCCGCGTCGTCCAGCGCGGCCACCACGACGATTTGGTGGCCGTCCCCGGCTACTACCGCGACCTGTGGCACTCCGAGGCCCTCACCACCCACAACGCCTGACCGACGGCGTCCGCCACACACACCCGCGCCGTTTCGGCGGCCCGTTCCGCGCTTCGTCCGGCAAAATGGTTTACATTGCAAACTGGTTGGGTTTATAGTTCAAACCAGTTGGCAAACCAGGTGGAGGAGCGGTCATGCGACCAGGCGAGACCGAGGACGCTGAGGACGCCGAGGGCGAGCGGGCGCTCAGTCCGGAGGAGATGCTCGGCATCATCGAGGATCAGCGGGCCGCGTCGGCGCGGCACTTCGCGAGCCCCCTGCCGATCTTCTACGTCCTCTGGGGACTGGTGTGGATCGTCGGCTACGGCGCCTTCTTCGTGCGCTATGGCCTGTCGGGACGCCCGGAGGGGCCGATCTCGATCGGCACGGCGCTGTGGATCCTGTTCGGCTCCATCGGCGTGGCCTTGGCCGTCAGCGCGTACGTGGGCTGGAGGCAGGGCAGCCAGGTGCGCGGCGTGTCCCAGGCCCGCGGCACGATGTACGGCCTGACGTGGTTCTTCGGCTACATGCTGGTGGGGGCCCTCTGCGGCCACTTCGGCAGGCTGCTGCCGGAGGCCGAGCGGACCCTGCTGTGGTGCTGCGTCTCGATGCTGGTCGTGAGCCTGCTGTTCATGGCCGGGGCGGCCGTGTGGAACGCGCGCCCCATGTTCTACATCGGCGTCTGGATCACCCTGGTGAACGTGGCGGGCGTGCTCGCCGGGCCGGGGTTGCACGCGCTGTTCTCCGCGGCCGGGGTCGGCGGCGTCTTCGTCGCCGCGGGCGCGGTCATCCACCTGCGCACCCGACTGCGGCCGGGCAGGGCATGAACCCCTCAGCCGGGCTTCCTGAGCTCGACCCGGTCATCCACGCCCAGGCCCGCCTGCGCGTCGTCACCGCGCTGTCCACCCTGGCCGAGGGCGACCAGATCAGCTTCCCCGGCCTGAAGGACGTCCTCGGCATGACGGCGGGCAACCTCTCGGTCCACCTCAGCAAGCTGGAGGCCGCGGGATACGTCGAGATCGGCAAGACCCACCGGGGACGCACGCCGGTGACGTTCGTGGCGCTCACCCGCAGGGGCCGCCTCGCCTTCGACGACTACACGGCCGCCATCCGCACGCTGCTCGACATGGCCGGCACCCGGCCCGCGCAGCACCCCCCAACGGCCGCCGGCGGCGCGGCACCTTCACCGACATCCGGCACAGATCCGGAAGAGACGGGGCAACGACCATGACCGAGACGCTCGCTCAGGTGGCCGAGGTCACCCGCCGCTACGGCGACGTGGTGGCGCTCGACACGACGTCGCTGGACATCCGGGCCGGGGAGCTCATCGGCCTGCTCGGCCCGAACGGCGCCGGCAAGTCGACCCTGGTCAACCTGCTGGCGGGGCTGCGGCGGCCTTCCTCCGGCTCGGTCACCCTGTTCGGGGGCTCGCCGGCCGACCCGGCCCGCCGCCGCGCGCTCGGGATGACGCCCCAGGAGACCGGGCTTCCGCCGACGCTGCGCGTGCGCGAGTGCGTGGACTTCGTCGCCGCCCACTTCCCGTCGCGGGCCGGGCGCGACGAGCTTCTCGAACGCTTCGGCCTCACCGAGCTTCGCGACCGGCAGATCGGCGGCCTGTCGGGCGGCCAGAAGAGGCGCATCGCGGTCGCCCTTGCCTTCGCCGGGCGGCCGCGGCTCGTCCTGCTCGACGAGCCGACCACCGGGCTGGACGTCGAGGCCCGCCACACGCTGTGGGAGGCGATCCGCGACTTCCACGCCGACGGCGGCACCGTGCTGCTGACCAGCCACTACCTGGAGGAGATCGAGGCGCTGGCCCAGCGGGTCGTCGTCCTCGGCGGGGGACGGGTGCTCGCCGACGACACCCTCGCGTCGGTGCGCGGCATGGTCGGGGCGCGCCGGGTCAGCTTGACCGCGGGCCGGCTGCCCGAGCTGCCGGGCGTGCTGAAGTCCGAGACCGAGGGCGGCCGGACGCACCTGGTCACCGCCGACGCCGACCGGCTCGTCCGCGAGCTGGTCAGGTCCGAGGTCCCGTTCTCCGACCTGGAGATCCGGGCCACCACCCTGGAGGAGGCCTTCCTGGCGATCACCGCCGCGACCTCCGAACCCGCCCCGGTCTGACCCCCGGCGCCGCCGTCCGGCCGCGCGTCGCACGCTCGCGTCGCTCGCGCACCCCCGCCCCGGCCTTCGAAGAGCCCCGGCCCGGCGGTCGCCGCCCGCGCCGTCCGCGTGCCGCTTCCCTGCGCACCCCCCGTCTTCCGCCAAGCCCACAGGGAGAGTCCCATGTCGCTCACTGCGACGCACGTGAAGTACCAGTTCCTGACGACCATCCGCATCCCCATCGCGGTGATCGGCAACATGTTCTTCCCCGCCGCCTCGATGCTGTTCTTCGTCGTCCCCTTCGCCGGCGGCGACCCCGTCGCCGCGACGTACGCGACCGGCTCGATGACGACGTTCGCGGTGATGGGGACCTGCCTGTTCTCCTACGGCATCGGGGTCTCCGAGGACCGCGCGCAACCCTGGGACCCCTACCTTCGCACGCTGCCCGCCGGGGCCTGGCCGAGGTTCGCCGCCCGGCTGCTCAACGGCCTGGCGTTCCTGGCGCTCGCCCTCGTGCCGGTGATCCTGATCGCGGCGCTGCTCACCGAGGCGACGGTCACCCCGCTCGGGGCGGTGCTCGGCGTGGCCGCGCTGGCCGTCGCCGCCGTCCCGTTCACCATGCTCGGCCTGCTGATCGGGTACGCGCTGCCGTCGAAGGCCGCCATCGCCGTGGCGCAAATAGTGTTCTTCCCGATGGCGTTCGGCGGCGGATTGCTCACCGCTCCCGGGCACGCGCCCGGCTTCATCGAGGCCATCGCCCCCTACCTGCCCGCGCGAGGAGCGGTGGAGCTGGTCTGGGCCGCCACGGGCGGCTACACCCCGCACGCGATCTCGCTGGTGATGATGGCGGCGTGGACGGTCGTCGCGGGCGGCCTGGCCGCCTGGGCCTACCGCCGCGACGAGGGCCGCAGGTTCTCCTGAGCACTGCGCGCACGGGGGGCCTCAGGACTGACCGCAGGTGGCGGGGCAGAACTCGACCTCGGGGTGGCCGGGCGACGGTTCGTCCAGCAGGGGCCGCCGCTGCGACTTGAGGTGCCGATCGAGGAAGGCCGCCACGTACGTGCGGGTGAGCTCGGAGGAGCGCGCCGCCGACAGGGCGCCGTAGGCGGGCGCGATGCCGAGCGCGCCCGCCATCAGCGGGCCGTCGGTGAAGGACTGATGGTCCCCGCCCGTCAGCACGAGCCAGCGTTTCCAGCCGGTCAGCAGCTTCCAGTCGCGGTCCCACGAGTTGTCGCGCCCGGCGGGGACGTGCTGCGGCGACCCCATGAACATGAACGGCCGGGAGAACCCGGTCTTGGGGATTCGGGCGTAGGTGGTGCCGTCCATGTCGATCGCGGCGCGGACCCGGGGATCCTTCACCATGGCCGCCACGGCGGCGGCGCCGCCGATCGACTGGCCCACCATCGCGATCCTGGATCGGTCGATCAGGCCGGCGCCGTCCCACTCCGAGCTCAGCCGGTCCAGCACGAAGGACACGTCCGCCGCCCGGCCCTGGACCACCCCCGCGCCGAAGCCGGGGTCGGTGTCGCTGTCGCACGCCAGGCACTCGGCGACGCTCCCGTCGGCCAGGGTCGTGGCGTAGCTCTCGTAGGTGTGGTCGATGCCGGCCACCACGTACCCCCGGCTGGCCAGGTCCTCGGCCAGGGAGGTGAGGGTGCTCACCGGCTTGGTGAAGCCGGGAGAGAGCACCACCAGCGGGAGCCTCCTCCCCGCCGGTTCGGCGTCCCTGACGGCGTTGGTGCGCGTCTTGCTGAGCGTGTCGGACGGCACGCCGCTGATCCGTGACCCTTTCAGGACGAGTTCCGACTCCTTGGGAGTCATGTACGGCGCCCGCCGCCCGTCCCGCCGCCCGGCCGGGTACCACAGGGTGACCTTGAGCTCCCTGGCGCCGGCGTCGAGGTTCCAGGGATCGGGGCGGGAGGTGTCTCTCATGTGAAGGACGGTGGTGCCGACCGGACGGGCGCCGGTGGGGGCGGGCAGGGTGACGGGGCCGGTGAGCCTGGCCGGCGCACCGGCGGAGCGGGGCGGCGTGGGCGCGGAGCAGCCGGACACGGCGAGGACGACCAGTCCCGCGGCGACTGCCAGGATCTGTCTCATCGAAAGGTCCGTCCTCATCCGTGCAGCAAGGTCAGGGCCTTGGCCAGGGCGGGGTCGCGTCCGGCGGCCGCGTCCTTCGGGGTCAGGGGCACGTAGTGGTCGGGCGGCACGCCGATGCGGTCGATCACCTCGCGGTTCGGGCCGAGGTGGTGCCTGCTGGGAAAGCTCAGCGTGGTGTTGTCGCGCAGCAGGTACGGCTGCGCCGGGCCGGAGATGACCCCGGCGGTTCTGGTGCCGACCAGCCGGCCGAGGCGCAGGTCCTTCACCGCGGAGCTGAAATGCTCGCACGCCGAGGCGCAGCCGCGGTCGGTGAGCACCGTCAGCGGCAGGCCGAGCAGCTCGACGGTGTCGTCGGTCCAGGAGGTCTGGCAACTGCCCTCCGCGGTGCACTGGTAGGCGGTGACCTTGCCGTGGCCGAACGCGCTCACCAGCCGGGTCGCTTCCGTGGGGCTGCCGCCGCCGTTGCCGCGCAGGTCCAGCACGACGCCGGACATCGTCCGGCCGGCGCGCAGCCTGGAGATCGCCTTGAGCACCCGGTTGGCGGAGTCGGGAGCGAACCCGCGCAACTGCACGTAGGCGATGTCGTCGTCCAGCAGCTTCGACCGCACCACCTGCAGGGCGGCCAGATCCCGCTGGAAGAGGCCGGGCTTGAGCGTGACGCTCCAGCGGCGGCCGGTGCTCTGCCGCAGCAGCCGCAGCCGGACCGGGCGGGCCTCCGGGTACCGCGGGTAGAGGGCGGCGATCGCGGGAGTGGGCTCGCCGTCGACGAAGGGCGCGGATCCGTTGATCGACTCGATGATGTCGCCCGGGCGCAGTCCGGCGGCCTGCGCCGCGCCGCCCTGCACGGCGGTGACGAACAGCGGAGGCAGCGCGACGCCGGGGTTGGAGTCGACCTGCGGGCCGTTGACGTTCGCCTGCAGACCTAAGCCGTAGCCGTCGCCGTCGTAGTAGTCGGGCGGCCGCTCGATGTCGTGCGCCCAGCGGGCGTGGTCGTCGCCGAGGGCGGCCACGATCCCTTCGAGAGTGACGACGGCCAGCTTGTCGCGAAGGTCGGGGACCTGGTCGGTGACCGCGCGGTAGGCGGCCTCGAACGCGGCCCAGTCGGCTTTGCGGTCGCCGGTCAGCGCCGGCATGGACGCCCCGGGCACCTCGCGCCCGTCGCGGTCGAGCTCCTGGGTCAGGGCCGCGAAGCCGGCGGTCAGCAGCGCGCGGGCGTCCAGCGTGGCGCCGCCGTAGTAGTTGCCGAGGACGCAGAAGTACGCCTGCTCGATGACGTCGATCGTGGTGGCCGTCTCGGCCCCGGGGGCGCCCCGGGGCTGCGCGCACGCCGACGATCCCGCGGTGTTCGCCTCGCTTCGCGGCGGCGTCGGCGCCGTGCACGCCGCCGCCAGGAGCAGGGCGAGCCCGGCGGCCACGGTCCTGCCGGCGGTCATGACACGCGCCTCCGGATCCACCAGAAGGAGAACCACGTGAGGCCGAGGGTGAGCACGGCGTAGATCCCGGTCTCGATCCACTGGAAGGGCCAGAAGCGCTCAAGGGGGTGGTAGGTCGCCTTCTGCCGGTAGCCGAGCCGGTTGATCTCGGCCGCGCAGCCGCCCATGCCCTGTGTCCCCGACGGCGCGCACGGCCCCGACGTGGTGGAGACCGTCACGGGGGCTCCGCCGTCGCCGGGGACGACCGTGCGCCCGGACGAGTCGACCAGCTCGCTGGACAGGACCCAGGCGCCGGCGTGGTCGGGAATCGCCGACTCCAGCATGATGCGCACGACTCCGCCTTCGTCCCGCGCCATGTTGAACGAGTCGACGTTCGCCTCGCTGAGCTCGAAGGTCGAGGTGACCGGGGTCATCAGTTGGGGCCGGACCAGCAGCGGCATGGCGATCTGGATCGTGGCGAAGACGGCCAGGGTGAGCGCCATGGCGAGCAGCGTGCGGCGCACCAGCAGGCCCACGGTCACGCCGAGGACGAAGGCGAAGGCCGCGTACCCCATCGGGGCGATGCCGCGCGCGCCGAACACCAGGGGGGCCATCAGGGCCAGCTCCCCCGGGGCCGACTTGTCCAGAGGGCCGGACCACCAGGTCACGGCGAGGCCGCACACGCCGGCGGCGGCCATGGCGACCAGGCCGGTGAGCCCGAGCTTGACCGCCAGCCAGCGGCCGCGGGTGATGCTCTGGCTCCACACCAGCAGGTGCGTGCCGGCCTCCAGCTCGCGGGTGATCAGCGGTGCTCCCCAGAAGAGCCCGGCGAGGGCGGGCAGGAGCAGCACGACGAGGCTGAGGGCCGTGAAGGATTGCTCGTACTGGTCGAAGAACCGGTCGTAGAAACGGCCGCAGCTGTCGTTCTGGGTGCAGTCGGCGATCCCGGCGGAGTAGCCGGAGGCGATGTCCGGGCCGGTGAGGGCCAGGACGATGGCGAGGACGAGGAGCAGGGCGGCCATCATCACGGCCGAGCCGCGCAGCTGGCGCCAGGTCAGCCAGATCATCACCGCACCTCCAGGGCGACCCGCCGGTCCTCGGCGAGGTGGTTCTCCATGTGGGCCAGGACGAGGTCCTCCAGGTCGAGCTGGGTGACCTTCCAGGCGGGGTCGTGGATCGGGGCGTCGGTGCGGATCACGTACGTGCTCTGCCGGTCGGTGTGGCTGGCGGAGACGACGTGCTGGTCGGCGGGCAGCCGATCGGGGTCGCGGCGCGGGCCGGTGAGCCGGTGATGGGTGGCCAGCAGCTCGTCGACCTCTCCGGCCACCCGCACGCGCGAGTCGACGAGCACGATCAGGAAGTCGCAGACCCGTTCCAGGTCGGAGACCAGGTGGGAGGAGAGAACCACGCTGAACTCGTGCTCGACGGTGGCCTCCATCAGTCCTTGCAGGAACTCGCGGCGGGCCAGCGGGTCGAGCGAGGCGACCGGCTCGTCCAGGATCAGCAGCTCGGGCCGCTTGGCCAGGCCGAGGGTGAGGGCGAGCTGGGCGCGCTGGCCGCCGGACAGCTTCCCCGCCCGCTGGGAGGGGTCGAGGCCGAGCCGCGCGACGCGCTCCCGCGCCATCGCGTCGTCCCAGCGCGGGTTGAGCCGGGCCCCCAGCCGCAGGTGCTCGCCGACGGTCAGTCCCGCGTAGACGGGGGTGTCCTGGGCGACGAACCCGACCCTGGCCAGCTGCGCCGGGCCGTCCGCGGGACGGCCGCCCAGCACGGTGATGCCGCCCGCCGTAGGTTCGAGCTGGCCGCCGGCCAGCTTCAGCAGTGTGGTCTTGCCGGCGCCGTTGGGGCCCACCAGCCCGACGACGTGGCCCGCCGGTATGTCGATGGTGCACTCGCGCAGCGCCCAGCGCCTGCCGTATCTCTTGCCCAGCCCCTGGGCCTGCAGGACGGCGTTCACGCTATGTCCTCCTGAGCGGTGGTCCGAAAAGTCGTCATGAACAGGGCCTCGATGCTCTCGTCGTCGAGGCCGGCGCGGCGGGCCTTGGCCAGCCAGCGCCGCAGTTCCAGCCGCAGCGGGCCGTGCGCGGCCAGCGAGGTGTCGGCGAGCGTCGCCGTGACGAACGTCCCCACCCCCGGCCGGGCGGCGACCAGGCCCTCGTGCTCCAGTTCCCGGTAGGCCTTGAGCACGGTGTTGGCGTTGATCGCCAGGTGCGCCACGACCTCCTTGACGGTCGGCAACTGGTCGCCCTCGCGCAGCACGCCGAGCCGTAGCGCGTGGCGTACCTGCTGGACGAGCTGCAGATACGGCGACACACCCGACCTGCCGTCCAGATGGAACTCGATCACGGCTGCTCCGTTTATCTAGGTTGCTAGTACTTTAGACCTATCAAGGTTAAAGGATCATAAGTTCGCCGTGATCCGGTGTCGCCGGCACCCACGAGAAAGGGGCCGTCGCCTCATGGCGACGGCCCCTTCGCGAGGCGCCAGGAAAGGCGGATGCGCCGCCGGGCCCGCAGCGTGCCCGGCGGCGCATCCTGTCAGGGACGGTCAGCTCGTCATGGTCTTCTCGGTGAGAGTGACGGTGACCGTGGAGGTGGCGCCGTCACGCACGTACGTCAGCGTGACCTTGGTGCCCGGCTGGTATCCGCGGACCGCGCCCACCACCGTCTCGGCGCCCGACACCTGCGTCTGGCCGATCTTGGTGATCAGGTCGCCCGCCTTGAGGCCCGCCTGCTCGGCGGGGCTGCCCTGCTGCACCGACCCGATGACGGCCCCCTGGACGTCGCCCGTGGCGTCGGCGAGCGTGACGCCGAGGAAGGCGTGCGTGACCTTGCCGCTCTTGATGAGCTGGTCGGCGACCTTGCGCGCGGTGTTGATCGGGATGGCGAAGCCGACGCCGATGTTGCCGTCGCCGCCGTTGGTCGCGATGGCGCTGTTGATGCCGACGACCTGACCGGAGGAGTTCACCAGGGCGCCGCCGGAGTTGCCGGGGTTGATCGCGGCGTCGGTCTGGATGGCACCGCCGATCGTCGTGCCGCCGCTCTGCTGCTGCTCGGGCTGCCGGTCGGGCCGGCCGAATCCGCCGTCGCCCCAGCCGGGCGGGAGCTGCGGCCGCTGCGGCTGGGACTCGCCGCCGACGGTCAGCGTGCGGTCGAGCGCGCTGACGATGCCGGCGGTCACCGAGCCTTCCAGGCCCAGCGGGCTGCCTATGGCCAGGACCGCGTCGCCGACCCTCAGCCGGTCGCTGTCGCCCAGGGTGGCCTGGGTCAGGCCGGAGACGCCCTTCGCCCGCACCACGGCGAGGTCGGTGGCCGGGTCGGTGCCGACGACGTCGGCGGAGGCGACCTTGCCGTCGCTGAACTTGACCTGGACCCGGGCGTCCTGGCCGGCGCCGGCGACCACGTGGTTGTTGGTGAGGATCAGGCCGTCGCCGGACAGGACCACGCCCGACCCCTCGGCCTGCCCGGCGCCGCTGGTGACGGTGATGGAGACCACGGACGGCTGCACGGCCCGCGCGACGTCGGCGACCGTCGCGCCGGCCTCGTTGGACGCCGGTCGCACGATCGGGCTGGAGATCACGGTGCCGGTGCCCGCCGTGGCCGTCGCGACGAAGGCCCCCGCGGCCCCGCCTCCGATCGCCACCGTGGCCAGGGCGAGGCCCGCCACCGCCTTACGGCCGGTCGTCCACCATCCGCCCGCCGCGCCGCCGGCCGGCACGGCGCCCGCCTGGACGGGCGGCGACTGCCAGGTGTCCGCACTCTGCGCCCCAGGTGCGTCCCAGTGCCGCCGGAAGCCGCCCGTCTGGGGGGCGGTGCGGCCGAACTGCGTCCATCCCCGCGCCTCCGGCTCCTCCACCCGAGCGGTGTCGCTGGTCGTGTTCTCACGCGGGTCTTCGGTGCTCATCTCTTTCCCCCAAGGTCGTCCGCATGCGCCGCTATTCGGCGGCGGCCGGTTGAGGACCGGTGAATCAATGATGGCGCACCGGCGATAAGACCTTCCTAAGCCCTCGCTGAACGTCTCCTGAACGTCGCCCGCGTCCTGTTACGCGCGGCGGGGCGGCCGATGGCGCGGGTCCGCGACGGCTTGCGAACAATGGCTCTGACCTGCCCGATCATCCCTCTCGCACGCGGGAGAATATAAGGCCGGGATAAGGAGAATGAGCCGGTAATTCCGGCCGGCCGGGCGGCCCTCGGCCAACGGAAGCCATGGCGGCGGGCGCTTTTCCCGCGAGTGCCGGATGATCACGGGGGTAGGTTTCCCGGGCGACGGCGGGTGCACCGTCACTAACGCTTTTCGGGGGTATCGATATGAGACATAAACTGATATTGGCCGCCGTGTTGTCCGGGCTGCTGGCAGGCGCCTCGCCGGCCTTCGCCGACGAGGAGGACGACGCGCTGGACTGGCTCTGGCGGCAACAGCTTGAACATCCCTCGTACTTCATCACCACCCCGGACATCACCGGACAGCCCCACACGATCGGGTTCGCCAACATCGACGGGCATGCCATCACAGAAGGCGACATCGTGATCGGGACGTCCACCGAGGCGTCGTCCGGGAAGATCCAGATGCCCGGCGTCTTCCCCGGGACCGCACGGCTGTCGGCGCCGTCGCCGGCGGCGCCGGGCCCGACGCCGCCCGACCGCCCCGCCCGCTCGGCGGGCTGCCCAGGTCTCTCGGCGGGCGCGGCGACCACGCAGGCGGGCGCGCTGTGGCCGGACAGGAAGGTGCCCTACGTCCTGTCCCCCACCCTCACCCCGGCGGCGCGCGACGCGGTGAGCCAGGCGATGAAGGACTTCCACGACAACACCTGCGTGCGTTTCGTCGCGCGCACCGACGAGGCGGGATATCTGAACATCATCTCCGGCAACGGTTGCTATTCGTACGTGGGCCGGGTGGGCCCCCAGCCGCAGGACGTCTCGATCGGCGCCGGATGCGAGCGGAAAGGCGTCGCCATACACGAGCTGCTGCACGCGGTCGGCTTCTACCACGAGCATTCACGGTCCGACCGGGACACCGCCGTGACGGTTCACCTGGAGAACGTGATGAAGGGGTACGAACCGCAGTTTCACAAGCTGGCGCCCGAGCAGAACCGCCTGTTCGGATCCTTGGACTACGGCTCGGTGATGCTGTACGGAAGGAACTTCTTCAGCGCGAACGGGCAGGACACCCTGGTGCCCCTCATGCCGGTGCAAATCGGGCAGCGCGAAGGTTTCAGCGAGGCCGACCTGACCGCCGTGCGCACGCTGTACGGCTGCCCGCCGGCCGCCGCGAAACCGCCCGCGGCCGCCCCGGCCTCAGGCGGGGGGCCAGTACTCGTCCCTGAGCAGGCGCTTGTAGAGCTTCCCGGTCGGATGGCGGGGAAGCTCTAGCCGGAAGTCCACCGATCTCGGGCACTTGTAATGGGCGAGGCGGTCCCGGCAGTACGCGATGAGCTCGGCCGCCAGCGCCGGCCCGGCCTCGGCCGGATCGGCCGGCTGGACGATCGCCTTCACCGCCTCGCCCATCTCCTCGTCGGGCACCCCGAACACCGCCACGTCCGCCACCTTCGGGTGCAGGGACAGGACGTTCTCCGCCTCCTGCGGATAGACGTTGACCCCGCCAGAGATGATCATGTAGGAGCGGCGGTCGGTGAGGTAGAGGAAGCCGTCCTCGTCCAGGTAGCCGATGTCGCCGAGCGTCGTCCACCCCCGGCCCCGCGGGTCCTGCGCCGCCCGGGTCTTCTCAGGGTCGCCGTGGTACTCGAACCGCGGCCCGTCGGAGAAGTACACCGTGCCGTGCTCGCCGGCCGGCAGCTCGTCGCCGTTCTCGTCGCAGACGTGCACGACGCCGAGCAGCGGGCGTCCCACGGTGCCCTTGTGGGCGAGCCAGTCGTGCGGGCCCGCGTACAGGAAGCCGTTGCCCTCGGTGCCGGCGTAGTACTCGTGGACGATCGGGCCCCACCAGGCCATCATCCGCTCCTTGACCTGCACCGGGCACGGCGCGGCGGCGTGGATGGCACAGGCGAGCGAGGACAGGTCGTACTTGCCGCGCACCGCCTCGGGCAGTTTGAGCATCTTGATGAACATCGTCGGCACCCACTGGGAGTGCGTCACCCGGTACTTCTCGATCAGCGCGAGCGCCTGCTCGGGGTCGAACCGCTCCATCACGACGACCGTGGCGCCGATGCGCTGGAACGTCATGCAGTACCGCAGGGGCGCGGCGTGGTACAGCGGAGCGGGCGACAGGTACACCGAGCCGGGTGAGGGGTCGAACAGGAAGCTCACCAGCCGGAACAGGGCGCCGGGGGCGTCCAGCGGCGCGCCGGTCAGCGGCGGCTTGATCCCCTTCGGCCGGCCTGTGGTGCCCGAGGAGTAGAGCATGTCGGCGCCCTGGCACTCGTCCTCGACCGGCTCCGGCGGGTGCGCCGCCACGGCCTCCTCGTAGGAGGCGAAGCCCGGCGCGACGCCGTCGAGCATCAGCCTCAGCCGGACGCGCGGGGTGCGCTCGGTGATCGACGTCGCGACGCCGGCGAGCGCCGCCGAGGAGATGAAGACCTCGGCCTCGCAGTTGTCGACGACGTAGGCCAGCTCGTCCGGCTGCAGGCGGGAGCTGATCGCCGTGTAGTACAGCCCGGCGCGGTGCGCGGCCCATGCGACGACCAGGAACAGCGGGTGGTTCTCCAGCATGAAGGCGACGTGCCGCCCCGGCCGCAGCCCGGCCGCGCGGAAGAGCCGTGCCAGCCGGTTGGACTCCTCGTCCAGCTCGCGGTAGGTCACCACCCGTCCGGAGCCGGCCATGATCACGGCGGGTTTGTCGGGCGTCTCTGCCGCGACCGCTCCGGGATGCATAGACCCGAACGGTACTCGGTCATCCCGCCGCTGGAAAGCACTCACTTACCACCCGGGTCCGCGTCCTCGCCGCCACCCGGCGCGGCCCGGCTCGCGGCCGGTCAGAGCAGGGCGCGGTACGGGTCGCGCAGCGGCTCCACCCGGGCGGCGAAGTCGGCCTTCACCCGCTCCATGCGGGGGCCCGGGGCGTAGAAGCGCCCCTTGGTCTCGCCGTACGGGGTGAGCCAGTCGCGCGCGGCCAGCTCGCGCAGGTCGCGCGCGGCCTGGCCCTGGCTCAGCGACTCCTCGGCCTGGTAGGTGGCGCGCCGCAGCCGCCGCGACACGAACACCTGGTACAGCGCCGAGACGCACCGGGTGTGCAGGCCCTCCTTGTCGACCTGTGCCTCAAGGAGCGTCCACACCTCCCCCGCCTCGGCGAGCCGGCGCCGCACCCGCTGGGCCTGCATGTGATGCGCCCGCAGACAGAACCGCACCCAGGGCAGGGTCTCGCCGTGCGGGCTCCAGCGGTCCCGCCCGACATCTTTGAGGGCGTCGTAGTAGGCGTAGGTGGTGCGGCCCTCGCCCAGCCACTCCTCGATGGAGCAGAACTCGGGCGTGGTGATCTGGTCGCGACCCAGCACCAGGGTCTGCAACGCCCGGGACATGCGCCCGTTGCCGTCTCGCCAGGGATGGATCCTCACCAGATTGAGGTGCGCCATCGCGGCCCGGACGTAGGCCGGCGCCTCGAGATCTCCGCCGTTGAGCCACCCGACCAGCTCGTCGAGCAGTTCGGGGACGTCCTCGGCGTCCGGGCCTTCGTAGACGACCTCGCCGGTGGCGGAGTCGCGGACGTAGATGCCGCCCGGTCGCACCACACCCGGGGTCTTGTCGTGGTGGTGGCCGATCATCATGAAGTTCAGCGCGTTGAGCAGGCCGGTGTCGTAGCGGAAAGTCCTGGCCGAGGAGAGCCGGCGGACGTAGGTGAGCGCCTGCCGGTATCCGGCGATCTCGCTCGCCACCGCGCGCGAGGTCTCCAGCGGCTCCTCCCCCAGCATGATGGACTCGATGTCCTCGACGCTCGCCCGGTAGCCCTCGATGGAGTTGGACCCCTGGATGGCCCGCGCCTGGAGCTGACGCCGCAGCTGGCCGTCCCAGCGGTGCGGCTCGGCGAGGCGGTACTTAAGGTCGCGGCGCATCTCCTCGATCTCGCCGAGGACGGCCTTGTCGGCCGGTTCGAGTTCAGGGGTCCCGTAAATCACACCCTCATAACAGCATGGACGAATCATCCGGTCAAGCAGCTAGATGATTCGTCCAATAATGTCCGCCCGCCTTCGCCTGGACGAATCCCGGCGAAGGCGGGCGAAGGCTACGGCCCAGGTCGGGCCCGGGGTAAGGCCGCCCGGCGCCCCGGGTGAGGCCCGACCGGCGCCCGGGGTGAGGCCCGACCGGCGCCCGAAGGGCGGGCCGGGCCTGCGGTCAGGCGGCGGCCGGCTCGGCCACCGTGGCCGGGGCCAGCGCGATGTCCAGCACCTCCCGCACGTCGCTCACCGCGTGGACGGTCAGCTCGTTGCGGACCTCCTCGGGCACGTCGTCCAGGTCGGGCTCGTTGCGCGCCGGGATCAGCACCGTCGTGATCCCCGCCCGGTGGGCGGCCAGCAGCTTCTGCTTGACCCCTCCGATCGGCAGCACCCGGCCGGTGAGGGAGACCTCGCCGGTCATCGCCACGTCCGGCCGCACGGGGCGGCCCGACAGCAGCGAGGCCAGGGCGGTGGTCATCGTGACGCCCGCCGACGGGCCGTCCTTCGGGATGGCGCCCGCCGGGACGTGGATGTGCACGGAGCGGTCCTTGAGGGACCCCACCGGCAGCTCCATCTCGGCGCCGCGCGAGCGGAGGTAGGACAGGGCGATCTGCGCGGACTCCTTCATCACGTCGCCGAGCTGGCCGGTGAGCGTGACGGCCGTGGAGCCGGTCTCGGGGTCGGCCAGCGACGCCTCGACGTACAGCACGTCGCCGCCCGCGCCGGTGACCGCGAGCCCGGTGGCGACGCCCGGCACCGCCGTGCGCTGCGCCGACTCGGGCAGCGAGGACTCGGGGACGTGCCGCGGCCGGCCGAGGTAGCCGACCAGGTCCGCAGCCCGGACGTGGACCGGCAGCGCCGCCTCCTCCAGCGCGGCCTTGGCCGTGACCTTGCGCAGCACCCGGGCGATCGACCGCTCCAGCGAGCGCACGCCGGCCTCACGGGTGTACTCGCCGGCGAGCCTGCGCAGCGCGTCGTCCTCCACGGTGACGTCGGAGGCGGTCAGCCCGGCCTTGTCGAGCTGGCGGGGCAGCAGGTGGTCGCGGGCGATCGCGACCTTCTCGTCCTCGGTGTAGCCGTCGAGCGTCACGATCTCCATGCGGTCGAGCAGCGGGCCGGGCACCGCCTCCAGGACGTTGGCGGTCGCCAGGAACAGCACGTCCGACAGGTCGAGCTCGACCTCCAGGTAGTGGTCGCGGAAGGTGTGGTTCTGCGCGGGGTCCAGCACCTCCAGCAGCGCCGCCGTCGGGTCGCCCCGGTAGTCGGCGCCCACCTTGTCGACCTCGTCCAGCAGGACGACGGGGTTCATGCTGCCGGCCTCGCGGATGGCCCGCACGATGCGGCCGGGCAGCGCCCCGACGTAGGTGCGCCGGTGGCCGCGGATCTCGGCCTCGTCGCGGACGCCGCCGAGGGCGACGCGGACGAACTTGCGGCCCATGGCGCGGGCGACCGACTCGCCGAGGGAGGTCTTGCCGACCCCGGGAGGACCGGCGAGCGCGAGGACGGCGCCGCTGCGGCGGCCGCCCACCACGCCGAGCCCCTGGTCGGCGCGCCGCTTGCGCACCGCGAGGTACTCGACGATGCGCTCTTTGACGTCGTCGAGGCCGGTGTGGTCGGCGTCGAGCACCGCGCGCGCGGCGGCGATGTCGTAGGAGTCCTCCGTGCGCTCGTTCCACGGGATGTCGAGCACGGTGTCCAGCCAGGTGCGGATCCAGCCGGTCTCCGGCGACTGGTCGGAGGTGCGTTCGAGCTTGTCGACCTCCTTCATCGCCGCCTCGCGGACCTTCTCGGGCAGGTCGGCGGCCTCCACGCGGGCGCGGTAGTCCTCCTCCTCGGAAGCGGCGTCCCCGTTCAGCTCGGCCAGCTCCTTGCGGACGGCGGCGAGCTGCTGGCGGAGCAGGAACTCGCGCTGCTGCTTCTCCATGCCCTCCTGGACGTCCTTGCGGATGGTCTCGGCGACGTCCAGCTCGGCCAGGTGCTCGCGCGCCCACTCGACCAGCCGGGTCAGGCGCTCGGCCGGGTCGGCGTTCTCCAGCAGCTCGGCCTTCTGGGCGGTGGTCAGCCACGGCGCGTACCCGGAGCTGTCGGCGAGCACCGAGGCGTCCTCGATCTGGTTGATGGCGTCGACGATCTGCCACGCGCCGCGCTTCTGCATGATGGTGGTGGCCAGGGCCTTGTACTCCTTGGCCGCCTCCTCGGCGCGCGCGCCGCTGGGCACGGCGTCCATGGGGGTCGCCTCCACCCACAGCGCCGCACCGGGGCCGGTGGTGCCCGAGCCCACGCGCACGCGCTCGACACCGCGGACCACGGCGGCGGGCTCGCCGCCGGGAAGCCTTCCGATCTGCTCGACGACCGCCGAGACGCCGACGGCGCCGTACTTGCCGTCGATGCGCGGAACAAGCAGGACCTGCGGCTTGCTCTGCTGCGAGGTGGCCCTCGCGGCGTCGATGGCGGCGCGCACCTCGGCGTCCGACAGGTCGAGGGGGACGACCATGCCGGGCAGGACGACCTCGTCGTCCAGCGGGAGCACCGGAAGGATCAAGCTCTGACTCATGCGAACTCCAAGGGTTGAGTTACACCGACTCAATTAATGAGAGCCCGGGATTGTTCCCAACTCTGCGCTTGTTCGCTTGCAGCGATCGTAATTCTGTAATCAGCTCCGTCGGCCGTGTCCCTCGCCGGTCGGTCCACCGGAGTCGCCGGCGTACCGAGCGGGCAGCGTCGCCGCGGTTCGGCGCACATGCCGAGCGCTGACTCCGACGGGGGACGACCGCCGGCGGCCCCCGCGCGCCCCTCTGCGGTGGTGACCGATCACCCTCGGGTGGGAACGGCGGGGCGCCTGGTGACCTATGCGGGCCGCCGCGCGCGTGGACGCCGACCGGGGTCAGTCGCCGGGGCGCACCAGGCCGGTCTCGTAGGCGAAGACGATGGCCTGGGCACGGTCGCGCAGACCGAGCTTGGCCAGGATGCGGCCGACGTGCGTCTTCACCGTCTGCTCCGACACCACCAGCCGCCCGGCGATCTCCCCGTTGGACAGGCCCTGGGCCATCAGCGCCAGCACTTCGGTCTCGCGGCCGGTCAGCTCTGCCAGCCGTTTCACGGTCGGCGCTCGTGGCCCGCCGAGCCTGGCGAACTCGGCGATCAGCCGCCTGGTGACCGACGGGGCCAGCAGGGCCTCCCCTGCGGCGACCACCCGCACAGCCTCGACGAGCTGCTGGGCGGAGGCATCCTTGAGCAGGAAGCCGCTCGCCCCCGCCCGCAGCGCCTCGTAGACGTAGTCGTCCAGGTCGAAGGTCGTCAGGATCAGGACCTTGGTGGCGGTGCCGGCGAGGATGCGGCGCGTCGCCTCCAGCCCGTCCATCACCGGCATGCGGACGTCCATCAGCACCACGTCCGGCGCCAGCTCGGCCGCCCGCGTCACCGCCTCCTGCCCGTTGACGGCCTCCGCGACGACCTCGATGTCGGGCTGGGTGCCGAGGAAGGTGGTGAAGCCGGTGCGGACCATGCCCTGGTCGTCGGCGATCAGGACACGGATCACGGCTCCTCCGGCGCGTCGGGTTCGGCGGCGGCGAGCGGAAGGGTGGCCGTCACCGAGAACCCGCCGTCCGCCATGGGCGCGGCTTCCAGGGTGCCACCCAGCCGTGCCGCGCGCTCGCGCATTCCGGCGATCCCCTGGCCCGGTCCGTCCGGGGTGTCGGGCGCAGGCGCGCCGGCGGGGCCGTTGGTCACGCTCAGCCGCAGCTCGGCGGCGGTCCGCTCGATCTTCACCCGCACCGGCGCCCCGGGCGCGTGCCGCATCGCGTTGCTCAGCGACTCCTGCAGGATCCTGTACGCCGACAGGCCGACCGCGGCCGGCAGGTCGAGAGAGCCGGACACCTCGGCCGTGACGGCGAGCCCCGCGGCCCGGACCTTGCCGATCAGGTCGTCCACCCGGTCCAGCCCGGGCTGCGGCGCCGTCTCCCGGCGGCCGTCCGAACCACGCAGGACGCCCAGCACCTGGCGCATCTCGGCGAGCGCCGCCAGCGACAGCACCCTGATCTCGGCCAGCCCCGCCTCCAGGGCCGCGACGTCACCCTGGGCCCGCAGCGGCACGGCCTCCGCCTGGATCGCGATCACGGACATGTGGTGGGCGACGATGTCGTGCAGCTCGCGGGCGATACGCGTGCGCTCCTCCAGGACGATGCGCGCCGCGCGCTGCTCCTCGCCGCGCCGCCGCTCCTCGTCCAGCCGGCTGGTCGCCCGCCTGCGGACCCGGACGTTCTGCCCGAACAGCACGGCCACCGTCACCAGGACCGTGGCGAGGAACATCGAGTTCGGATGGATGATCCACGCGCCCACCGCCGAGACGATCCAGACCCCGATCGCGACGTTCCGATCCGCGCGCACGGCGATCGAGTACGCGCAGAGCAGATAGGTGATCACCTGGGCGGCCACGTAGGGCATCACGCCGTCACCGTGGCCGGCGGCACCGCCCATCGCCCCGTTGAGGATGCGCGGGTTGACCAGGCCGCCCACCACCGCCGCCATCGCCGAGATCCGCCACGCCGCCACCGGCCAGCGCTCGCGCAGAGCGACCGGCAGCGCGTAGGCGGCGGCGAGCACGATCAGGACGGGCCCGTCGGCGAAGAAGCGGGACGCCGCCGCCTCCGTCTCCAGGTACGACACCCCGGTGCCGAGCAGGATGTAGGCCAGCGACAGGTCGGCGACGACGACGAGGTCGACGGTGGCGAACGGCAGCCACCGCGCCCACGCCGGCACGGCGGGCCGCAGCCACCGCGACCGCGGGCCCGCGGGCTCCGCCGTCGCGGTGACCAGCGCCGCGGTCAGCGGCGACGCCAGCCGGACGAGCCCGGACCAGGCACGCGAGATCACCGCTCCAGCGTACGAGCCACGCCCCCGCCCGGCGTCACCCCCAGGGGTGACCCTCCGTCTCACCCCGTGGTGCCATCGCACGGCACGGCCGCGTACCGGGGTGGGAGCGGAGAAGATCACACCTGCCGGGGACGCGGGTCGGCGATCGCGATTCCTAGCTTGCTGCTGTGTTCGCGGCGGCGTGCCGCGAACCGGACAGGAGGCTCCCCCATGGCCAGGAGCGCTTTCGCGGCGATCTCCCTCACCGGCGCACTCGGCGTCCTCACCCTGCTCGCCCCCACTCCCGGCGACCGGATGGTCAAGGTCTTCGGCGATCTGGCGACGGCGGACCGGGTCGCCGTCATCGTGCCCGGCGCCGACGTCACGCGGGCCACCTTCGACGGCGGGCGGCGCAAGGCGTACAGCACGCCGGGCGGCGCCGCCCGCGCCCTGATCGCGCAGGTGCGGGCCCTGGACCCGGCGGCCCGGCCGGCGGTGATCGCCTGGCTTGGGTACGACAGCCCGCGGGCCGTCAGTCTCGCGGCGGCCACCGACGCGGTCGCCGAAGACGGCGCCGGAGAACTGCGCCGCGCCGTCGCCCGCGTCCGCTCGGTCAGCTCCGCCCCGGTGACGCTGTTGTGCCACAGCTACGGCTCGGTGGTCTGCGCGAAAGCCCTGCCCGGCCTGCCCATGGCCGACGTGGCCGACGTGGCCGTGTTCGGCAGCCCTGGCCTCGGGGTCGGCCGGGCGCGGGATCTCGGCACCCGGGCCCGGCTGTGGGCGGGCCGCGGCGGGCACGACTGGATGCGCTTCGTCCCACCGGTGCGCATCGGGCATCTCGGTTTCGGCGCCGACCCGGCGCGCTCCTCCTTCGGCGCGCGGCTCTTCGCGGCCGGAGCGGCCGGGCACAGCGACTACTTCCAGCCGGGTGGCGTGTCCCTGCGGAACCTGGCGTTGATCACGCTCGGCCGCGCCTCCGAAGTGAGCGCGCCGTGACGCGGGCGCACGATCCCGCCGGACGAATCCGGGCCCTGCTCGCGGCACGCGCGGCGGTCCCGGGGCGGCGGGCGTGGGAGGCGTTCGCCGGGCGGATCGAGGCGAGCACGCCGGCCGCGCGCGACCGGGGAGCCGACGCGCTGCGCGCCCTGGCGATCCTCGGAGTGATCGCGGGGCACTGGCTGGTGACCGCCTGGGTGGTGGACGATCTCGGACACCTCCGGGTCACCAGCCCGCTCTCCGCCATGCCCGGTCTCGTCCCGCTGTCGTGGGTGCTCCAGACGCTGGCCGTCTTCTTCTTCGTGGGCGGGTACGCGGCGGCGCGCAGCCTCGGCCGCGAGCCGGGCGGGGCGTGGGTCCGCCTGCGAATGCGCCGCCTGCTCGTCCCGGCCGGGCCGCTGCTCGCGGTGTGGGCCGGGCTGCTGGTCCTGCTCGCGGCGGCCGGCGTGTCGCCGGCGTCGCTGCGCTCCCTGGCCGTGCCGGCCCTCGGCCCGTTGTGGTTCCTCGGCGTGTACGGCGCGCTCACCGCGGTCACTCCCTTGCTGATCCGGGTGCGGCCCGTCCATGCGGCCGTCGCGGCGGTCGTGCTCGTGCTGGTGACGGACGTGGTCCGCTTCGGCCTGGGCGGCCCCGCCTGGCCGGCCTGGACCAACGTGCTCGCCGGCTGGCTCGTCCCGTACGCCCTCGGCCTCGCCCGCGGGGCCGGTGACGCGCCCGGGCTCGGCGGAGGGCGGGGAGCGGCGGCGATGCTGGCGGGCGGGGCGGTGGGGACGGTGGTCCTGGTCGCCGGGTTCGGTTACCCGGCGAGCATGATCGGAGTCACCGGGGCGCGGGTGTCCAACCTGAGCCCGCCCACCCTGGCCGCCGTCTGCTTCGGCGTCGCCCAGGTCGGGCTGGCCATGCTGCTGCACCGGCCGCTGACCGCCCTCATGCGGCGTCCCCCGCTGTGGGCCGGGGTGGTCCTGGCGAACCTCGCCGCGATGACCGTCTTCCTGTGGCACCAGACGGCGCTGACCGTTGTCATGCTGAGCGCGCTCCCCTTCGGCTCGGCGGTGCCAGGCCTGCTCTCCCCGCCCGGTTCGCCCGGTTGGCTGCTGGACCGGGTGTCGTGGCTGCCCCTGCCAGCCGTACTGGTCGTCGCGGCGTGCGTGTTCTTCCTACGGCGCGAGCGGACAGAGCAGTCTGAACGTCGAGCATGATGGACGCCATGGACAAAGGCGGCATCCGCGTTAAATCCGCCCGCGGCCGGTGGGTTCTCTTCGCCACCGTGCTGGGCTCCGGGATGGCATTCCTTGACGGCACCGTCGTCAACGTGGCCCTCCCCAGGCTCGGCGAGGACCTCGGCGCCTCGATCTCCGGGCTCCAGTGGACGGTGAACGCCTACACCCTCACCCTGGCCGGGCTGATCCTGCTCGGCGGCTCCCTCGGCGACCGGTACGGCAGGCGGAAGATCTTCACGGTGGGCGTCGTCTGGTTCGCGCTTGCCTCGGCGCTGTGCGGGCTGGCGCCCAACATCCAGACGCTGGTGCTGGCCCGCGGCCTCCAGGGCATCGGCGGGGCGCTCCTCACGCCGGGCTCGCTGGCGATCATCCAGTCGTCGTTCGCCCGCGAGGACCGTCCGCGCGCCGTCGGCGCCTGGTCGGGCCTCGGCGGGGCCGCCGGCGCCGTGGGGCCGTTGCTCGGCGGCTGGCTCGTGGAGACGGCGGGCTGGCGCTGGGTCTTCCTGATCAACCTGCCGATCGCCGCCGTCACGGTGGCGGTCGCCGCGCGGCACGTGCCCGAGACCAGGGACGAGGCGGCCGCCGGCCGGTTCGACGTGCTCGGCGCCGCGCTCGCCGCCCTGGCCCTGGCCGGGATCACCTACGGGCTGATCGAGCGCGGGACGGCGATCCCGCTGGTGACCGCGGTCGCGGGCGTCGCGCTGGGCGCCGCCTTCGTCGTGCTGGAGGTCCGCCGTTCGCGTGACGGGGCCGCCGTGTCGGCGCTGGTGCCCGTCCGGGTGTTCGCCTCCCGCGAGTTCACCGCCGTCAACGTGGTGACCCTGATCATGTACGCGGCGATGGGCGTGGTGTTCTTCATGCTCGTCGTGGAACTGCAGGTCGCCGCCGGGTTCTCGCCGCTGGCGGCCGGGTCGGCGATGCTTCCGATCATGCTGCTGATGCTGCTGCTGTCCCCCCGCGCGGGCGAGCTGGCCAAACGCGTCGGGCCGCGCCCGCTGATGACCGCGGGCATCCTGCTGTGCGCGGGCGGGCTCGTGTTGATGAGCCGCGTCGGGCCCGGCGCGTCCTATCTGGTGGACGTGCTGCCCGCGGTGGTGCTCTTCGGGCTCGGCCTGTCGGCCGCCGTCGCCCCGCTGACCGCGACCGTGCTGGCCACGGCCGAGGAGCGGTACGCGGGGGTGGCGAGCGGGGTCAACAACGCGGTGGCCCGCACCGGCAGCCTGCTGGCCGTGGCGGCCATTCCCCCGCTGGTCGGGCTGACCGGTGCCGCCTACACCTCGGCGACCGACTTCACCGCGGGTTTCCGCGCCGCCATCCTGACCAGCGCGGCCATGATGGTCTGCGCCGCTCTGCTGACCTTCCTCACCATCAGGACCAACGTGCTGCGCGCCCCCGAGCGCAAGGCCGCCTGCAACCTCGACGCTCCTCCGCTGGAACCCTGCGCGCCGGCCGAGGAGACCCGCGGCCGCTCCTGAGCACGCCGCTACCTGCCGCGCTCGCGCTAGCCGAAGACGGTGACCAGCTCGCTGGTCCTGGTCGAGAGGTCGACGATCGAGACGCCGTCGGCGGTCGCGGCGTAGAGGTAGCGGCCGTCCGGGCTCGCCACGATCGCGGTGGCGTGCTCGCCGACCTTGATGGCGCTGGGCACGACCCGGTGCGCGGCCAGGTCGACGGTGACGACCGCGTTCGACCAGCCGTCGGTGAGGTAGGCCTCGTCCCCGTCCGGGCTCACGGCGACCCCCGACCAGCCGGTGAACAGGACGCTTTTGCTGTTGGCGTCGATCCCGACCTCCAGCCGGCTCCCCACCGTCCTCCCGGTCGCGGTGTCGATCACTTCGAAGCCCTCGTCGGTGAGATTCCAGATGCCGCCCGTGCTGACGTACAGACGGCCGCCGTCCCGGCTGATGGCCAGTCCCCCGGGACGGTCGCCGGTGGGGATGGGCGCGTTCGTGCGGCCCGTCGCCGTGTCGATCACCGACACCCGGTCGGATCCGCTGTCGGCGACGTAGACGCGCCGCCCGTCGGGGGAGACGACGATTCCGAGGGGCTCGTCGCCGACGGGGATGGGCTCGCCGACCGTCTCGCCGGTGGCGGTGTCGATCACCGAGACGTTGTCGGACTCCCTGTTGGCGACGTACGCGCGGCGGCCGTCGGCGGCCATGGCGATGCCCGCCGGCCACTTCCCCACATTGATCGACCGACCGGCGACCGTGCCGGTCGCGGTGTCCACCACCCGGACGGTGCCGGTGTCCTGACGGGTGACATAGGCGCGGCGGCCGTCAGGGGTGAGCGCCACCTGGTAGAAGGCCTGGTAGACGTTCCCGAGCGTGACCGGCCCGCCGCTGACGTGCCCGATGGCCGCCTCGATCGTCCACATCCGCGTCCCGCCGGTGAACAGGACGTCCCCGACGGCGTACAGCCGTGCCCCGTCCGGGCTCACGGCGACCGAGCTCATCAGGACGGGCACCTGGTCGTAGCGCACGACGACGGCCGTCCCCGTCGCCACGGTCAGCACGGCGAACAGCGGCACGACCAGCAGGCCGGCGCGTGCGTGCCGTCGCGGAGGCGGGACCGGCCCGGCCACCGCGGCCGGCCACGAGCGGGCCGCCAGGGCGAGGAGTGCCAGCGTGCCGGCGAAGACGACGGCCGGAGCGGGCGCGAGCGAGTCCCGGCCGAAGACCAGCGCGACGACGCTCACCACGATGGCCGCGCCGCCCGCCGCCCACCCCGCGATCAGGGACCGCGCGAGCTCGCGCGAGGTGGCGGCCACCGCGACGGCCGGCACGAGAAGCGCCGCCGGCGCCGCCGCGCAGAGCGGCGCCAGCCAGACCTCCAGGTCGCCGTCCACCCGTTGCGCCGCCGCCACGGCCGCGAGCTGGCCGAGCAGCGCGAGCGTCCCGAGGACCGCCAGCACGAGCACCGACCGCCGGACCCGGTCGCCGGGCGGGCCGAGGCGCAGACGCGCCTCGGGGCGCCGCCACAGCGCGAGCCCGGCGCACACCGCCGCCAGGACCAGGGCCGCGTACCCCGCGACCTCGGCCGGCAGCCGGCCGCCGAAGTCGTCGCCTGAGCGGAAGCCGCCGGCGAAGAACGCCACCCCCCAGGGAGCGGCGGCGCCGCAGCCGACCAGCACGCCCGGCCCGGCGAGCGATCTGGTGCGCGGCAGGAACGCCAGCACGGCGCCGGCCGTCGCCACCAGGGCCATGCCCGCCGTGTACCACGCGAGGACGGCCCCCGGGCCCGGTCCCGCGGAGAAGAACGCGGCGCCGGACAGGTAGGACGCGGTCTTGGCCGCACGCCAGCCGTGCCAGGTCACCTCGCCCGCCGCGAGCACCGCTCCCGCCACGGCCGCCAGGACCCCCGCCACCATGCCGATGTGCCGCCACACCCCCCGCACGGCGGCCGCCGGCCACCGGCGGGGCGCCCACGTCCGCCGTGCCCCGTCCCCTCCGGCGCTCCCCGCCGGGCGGCGCCACGGCCGCGCGACCCCCGCCACGGGACCGGCCACCGGCGCATCGACGCCGCGCGGTGAGGCGGGGGCGGGCGGCCGCACGTCGAGGGTCCGCAGCCGATCTTCCGCCGCGGCGGAGACGAGCCTGCTGTCGTCGTCGGTCAGCCGTTCCACCTCGGCCCGGACGGTCGCCCGGACGATGTCGTTGCCGATGCGGTGCAGGTGGGCCAGCCCGTCGAGCGCGGCGAGCCGGTCGGCCGCGATCGGGCTGCGCAGAGAGGCGCTCAGCTGGGCCGGCAGGGTCCAGTGGACGTTGCGGGCGATGACGATGCGGCCCTCGACGTCGTCCTGCTTCTTCGGCCGCTGCTGCGGCATCTCCTCGACCACGCGCTCGTGGACGTAGCCGTACAGCTCGTCGACGGTGATGTTCCCGTCCCCGTCCAGGTCGGCGTGTCCCTCCCGCAAGCCCTCCACGAGATGGCGGGTGAACACCGACCGCGCGGCCTCGCCTCGAAGCCGGTCGCCCTCGAAGGAGTACTGGGTGGCGTCGGAGGCGGTGAGGACGACGCGTCCTCGGCCGCGGAAGCGCTCCAGCGAGTGCACCTCCGGATCGCCCTTCGTCAGTCGTCCCGCGGGGAAGGCGCCGCTGTAGCAGCAGTCCAGGATGAGGATCTTCTGCCGTGAGGCGCACTCCTCCATCGCCTGGTCGATCTGGTCGGCGGACAGTCCGGTGAACAGCAGGCTGTCACGGCGCGTGTCCGCCATCGCCAGGAACAGGCGCCCGGCGTCGTCCTTCAGCCCGTGTCCGGTGAAGTACAGCAGCGTCAGGTCGTCCCGCCGCCGGTCGCGGTAGAGGTCGGAGATGGCCTGGCCCACCTTGAGGTGCGGCTGGTTGATCAGCGTGGTGACCTCGAAACCCGCGATGTGCGGGTCGCGCAGGACGGCGGCGAGCGCCTCGGCGTCGTGCGCGGGGGCCGTCAGGCGCCGCAGGCCAGAGTCCTGGTAGGCGTAGGAGGCGATCACCAGCGCCAGTCGCCGACCCATGGTGCTAGCCGCCGGAGTGGCGGCGAAGATAGGCATCGACCAGGTCGCGCTGCTGGTCGGCCGTCGCGCGCTCCAGCTCGATGGTGTCGCCGTCGATGGAGACCGTGACCCGGTGCCGGCCGGTCTGGCGGCCGAGCCAGTCGCGCACGGTGTCGATCACCGAGGCGAAGACCCCGCCGGACGCGCTCAACGCCACCACGATGGCGCCCAGGGTGACCGGGTCGGCCCCCTTGGCGCCGGCCGGAGGGGCCTCGCCCGCCGCCCAGCCGATCGCCTGAACGTCCAGCTCGGCGAGTTCGGCGCGCAGCCGCCGGGCGAGCCGCTCCCCCTGCTCGGCCCCCGCGTCGGCATCGGGGAGGACGACCAGCGTCAAACTCAGTTCGCCGCTCGTGCCCGTGCCGCCGCCCATGCCTGCTCCGCCCGCTCGGCCCGGAATCCAGGGCTCGATCATCCTCTGGGCCGCCCGGCGCTGACAAGGGGTGGGGCGGTCCCTGGCTCGGCGTGACGCACCGCCGGACCGTCTCGGAGGGGAGGGGCCGCCCGGGGCGCATGGGCCCCGGGTCAGCCCTTGAGGCCGGAGCGGGAGATGCCTTCGATGACCCAGCGCTGGGCCACCAGGTACAGCAGGATGACCGGGAGGCTGGCGATCACCGCGCCGGCCATGAGCAGGTCGTAGCGGATGTTGTTGGCGCTCTGGAAGTTGCCGAGGCCGGCGGGCAGCGTCAGGGAGTCCGGGCTGAGCAGCACGTAGATGGGCCACAGGAAGTCGTTCCAGTTGGTCAGGAACGACAGCAGGAACAGCGTGACGAGCGCCGGCTTGGCCAGCGGGAGCGCGATCGAGGTGAAGATCTGCCAGCGGTTGCACCCGTCGAGCTCGGCAGCCTCCTCCAGCTCGGCGGGCAGGCTGAGGAAGAACTGCCGCAGGAAGAACACCCCGAAGCCGCCCGCCGCCGCGGGCACGATCACCGCGGGCAGGCTGTCCACCCAGGACAGCTCGTTGACGATGAGGAAGTTCGGGATGAGCAGCACCACCGGCGGCACGAACAGCGTCGCGACGATCACCGCGAAGATGGCCGACCGGCCGCGGAAGCGCAGCCGCGCGAGCGCGTAGGCCGCGGGGGCGGCGGTGACCAGCACCAGGGCGGCGTGGCCGGTCGCCGCGACGAGGCTGTTGGCGAACCAGGTCAAGATCGGGCTGTCGGGGCTGTTGAGGATCTCCCGGTACGCGTCGAGGGTGGCCGGCGTCGGGATCCACTGCGGCTCGGTCGATCCGGCGCCCTCGCGGGTCTTGAACGAGGTGAGCAGCATGTACACCAGCGGGCTGATGTAGAGCGCGGCGACGACGGCCAGCACCAGGTGGAGCAGGGCGCGCCGTGCCCGCTGTGGGGCGATGGTGGTCAACGCTTCCTCCTGTCGCGGAAGGCGCCGAACACCAGGGCGCTCGCGCACATCAGGAATCCGGCGAGGATGAAGCTCATCGCGGACGCGGTGCCCATGTCGAAGCGCCGCAGGCCGGTCTCGGCGATGAGGTAGATCGCGGTCTTGGTCTGGTCGGCGGGCGCGCCCGCGGTGATCAGGTAGGACTGGCCGAACATGTTGGCCGAGGCCAGGATGGTGGCGTTGACGACGAACACCATGACCGGACGCAGACCGGGCAGCGTGACCGCGCGGAAGCGGGCCAGCGGGCTCGCGCCGTCCACCATGGCCGCCTCGTACAGCTCGCGCGGGATGTCCTGCAGCCCGGCCAGGAAGATGACGGCGTTCAGGCCGAGCGTCCACCACACGGTGACGCCGATGAGCGCGATCCAGGCCGGGGGCACGTCGGTGGTCCACTGCACGTCCAGGCCGAGGTAGTGGTTGACCAGGCCGATGTTGCCGTCCAGCAGGTACCGCCAGACGAACCCGACCACGGCCACGCCCAGCACGTACGGGGCGAAGTAGACGGCGCGGTAGAGGTTGCGCCCGCGGAACCTGCCGTTCATCAGCAGCGCCACGAGCAGCGGCACCAGGATGAGCAGCGGCACGGAGAACAGGGTGAAGACGCCGGTCGCCCGCATCGCCGTCCAGAACCGCGAGCCGTCGACGCTGCCGGGGTCGAACAGCTCGGCGTAGTTCTCCAGGCCGACGAACGGCTTGGCGGGCAGGCTGATGTCCCATTCGTGGAGGCTGGTGTAGAAGCCGAAGCCGATCGGCAGCACCATGAAGACCGCGAACAGCACCAGGTACGGGGCGAGGAAGACGTACGGGGTCCACCATCGCATCCGGCGCGCGGAGACCGCGGGGGCGGCGGCGGCCGCCCCCGCGAGATCGTCCGGGCGGGTGAGCAGGCTCACTGGCCGTACTTCCTCTTGTTCTCGGCCAGCAGCTTGTCGGCGGTCGCCACGCCCTCCTTGAGCGCGTCCGCGGGACTGGTCTCCTTGAGCACCGCCTTGGCCACGGCCAGTTCCAGGGCCTTGGACTGGACGTCGCCGACGCCCGGCAGGGCGGGCAGGAAGTGGAACACGTCCGGGTCGGCGGCCAGCTTGATCTGCGGCAGGTCGGCGATCGCGGGGTCCTGGCGGACCGAGTTGCGGGCGGGGATCATCCCGGCCTTGGCCCACTCGGTGGACTGGCGGCTGATGTGGTCGATGAAGAACTTCGCCGCCTGCACCTTGTTGGCGTCCTTGGCCGCCTGCGCGGTCATGACGAAGTTGTGCGAGGAGCTCCACACCGCGGGGGTGGACCCGATGGCCGGCACCGGCGACAGGCCCCACGACAGGTTGGGGGCGTTGGTCTTCAGGTCGTTGATCTGCCAGATGCCGTCCCAGGTGAAGCTCACCTTGTCGTTCTTGAAGGCGGCGTACTGGGTGTCGATCGCGACCTTGGCGGGGCTGTGACCCTTGTCGATCTGCTCCACCATCCAGGCCAGCGCCTGCTCGCCCTCGGCCGAGCCCCACAGCGCCTTGGCGCCGTCCTCGCTGTACAGCTCGCCGCCGTTCTGCCACAGCAGCGACATGAACATCAGGTGGGCGGGCCACTTGTTGGGCATCCAGAACGGCTTGGCCACGCCCGCCTTGGCGAGCTCGGCGAGCGCGGCCTCGTAGCCCGCCCTGTCGGTGGGCGCGTCCTTGAGCCCGATCTTGTCCAGGTGCGCGCTGTTCCAGTAGTCGCCCAGGCAGTGGACGTCCAGCGGGACGGCGTAGCGCTTGCCGTCGTAGACGCCGGCGTTCCAGACGGCGGGGATGAAGTCGGCGTCGCCGAGCTTGAGCGCGGAGACGACGTCGTCGATCGGGGTGAGCACCGAGCGGGCGGCGAAGGTGCCGATCCAGTCGATGTGGATGACCGCCACGTCGGGGCCCTTGCCTGCGGCGATGGCCGTGGGCAGCGCCGGGTAGAGGTCCTCCCAGCGGCGGGTCACGTTCCGGACCTCGATCTTGCCGGCGTACTGCTTGTTGAAGGCCTCCAGCATGGCGCGGAAGTGCGGGCCGTCGCCGCCGGTGAAGCCGTTCCAGAACTCCAGGTCGACCTTGGGACCGGAGTACTCGCCGCCGGAGAAGGTGGGCGCGGCCGAGGCGGGCGCGCCGGCGTCGGCCCCGATCTTCGTGCCGCCGCCGCAGGCGGCCAGCGCCGCGGTCAGCCCGACGGCCCCGGAGAGGCCGAGGAAGGAACGGCGGGACAGCGGACTGGTCATGATGCACTCCTGGAGATGAGGGGAGCGAAGCGGACAATAGTCCATGAAACGGGCGGGAGCGTAAGCGAGGCGCGGCGGTCGGCGAGGTGGAGCCCTTCGCCCTGACGTGGGACGACACGGTCCGGCTCGGCCACGGTGTTGCGTGCCGACCCGTCCTGGTCGGCCAGTTCGAGGTGCTCGACGACGCGCATACCGGCGGGCAGGTCGATGTCGACCGGGCAGGGCGCCCGGCGGTCGCGGTTCACGGCGAACAGCGTGATCTCGCCGGTCTCCGGGTCGTGGGTGGCGGTCGCCCAGATCGCGGGCACCTCGCCGTACTTCTCGGTGTCGACCGTCGGGCAGTCCGGCTCCACCCTGATCACCTGACCGCGGGCGTGCCGCGCGGTCAGCGCGAACGGGTGGAAGATCGTCTGCCGCCACGCCGGGCCGCCGGGCTCGGTCATGATCGGCGCGATGACGTTGGCGAGCTGGGCCTGGGCCGCGATGCCCACCCGGTCGGCGTTGCGCAGCAGCGTGATCAGCAGGCTGCCGACCACCACCGCGTCGGTGAGGTCGTACACGTCCTCGATGAGCCGGGGGTGCTGCGCCCAGTCCAGCGACGACTCGCCGTGGAAGCGGCTCTGGTACCAGACGTTCCACTCGTCGAACGACAGCTTGATCTGCTTGCGACTGCGCAGCTTGGCGCCCACGTGGTCGGCCGTCGCGGCGATGGACCGGATCATGTGGTCCATGTCGGCGGCGCTGGCCAGGAAGGAGTCCACGTCCCCGTCGGAGGGGTCGTAGTAGGCGTGCAGCGAGATGTAGTCGACCATGTCGTAGGTCGCCTCCAGCACCTCGGCCTCCCACGCGCCGAAGGTCGGCATGCCGCTGTTGGAGCTGCCGCAGGCGACCAGGGACAGGCCGGGGTCGAAGCGCTTGAGCGCCCTCGCGGTCTCGGCGGCCAGCCGGCCGTACTCCCCCGCCGTCTTGTGCCCCATCTGCCAGGGGCCGTCCAGCTCGTTGCCCAGGCACCACAGGCGCACGTCGTGCGGCTTGTCGACGCCGTGGGACCTGCGCAGCTCCGACAGGCGGGTGCCGCCGGGGTAGTTGGCGTACTCGACCAGCTCCAGCGCCTCGGCGACGCCGCGGGTGCCGAGGTTCAGCGCCATCATCGGCTCGACGCCGGCCTTGGCGGCCCAGGCCATGAACTCGTTGAGCCCGAAGCTGTTGTCCTCCAGGCTGCGCCAGGCGAGGTCCAGGCGGGCGGGCCGGTCGCGCACCGGGCCGACGCCGTCCTCCCAGCGGTAGTTGGAGACGAAGTTCCCCCCTGGATAGCGCACCAGGGTCACCCCGAGCTCGCGGGTCAGCTCCAGCACGTCGGTGCGCAGGCCGTCGTCGTCGGCCAGCGGATGCCCCGGCTCGTAGACGCCGGTGTAGACCGAACGGCCCATGTGCTCGACGAACGAGCCGAACAGCCGTGGCTCCACCGGGCCGATCCGGAAGGAGGGGTCAAGAGTGATATGAGCAGCCGGTGCCAAGGCACGACCCTCTCTGTCGTCACACGGTTTCGGGTGGTTGGTGCGTTTCTACAACGTTGTTTCAACGTTGTAAACAGGGGCTGACCTGGTCGATACCGTGCCGTTACGTACGCCGGGACCGGTACCGTCGTACGTGGAGATCGGTTCGTGAACCGGGAAGGTGGGCCCCACGTGGGAGTGAGCCTGCGCGATGTCGCGCGTCTGGCCGGAGTGTCGGTGAAGACCGTCTCCAACGTGGTCAACGGTTACGCGCACGTCTCGCCGGTCACGCGCGAGAAGGTCGAGCGGGCGCTGTCCAAGCTGGACTACCGCCCGAACCTCTCCGCGCGCAACCTGCGCCAGGGCCGCACCGGCGTGATCGCCCTCGGCCTGCCCGAGATCGACAAGCCGTACTTCGCCGAGCTGTCGCGGTTCGTCATCGCCGCCGCCGCCGAACAGCGCTGGATCGTGGTCATCGAGCAGACCGACGGCGAGCTGCACCGCGAGCGCCAGGTGCTGGACGGGGTGCGCGACCACCGCATCGACGGGCTGATCCTGAGCCCGGTCGCGATCGGCAAGGAGGAACTCGCCGCCCGCACCGACGACACCGCGCTGGTGCTGCTCGGCGAGCGCATCCACGACGGCCCGGCCGACCACGTGGCCATCGACAACGTGCGCGCCGCGAGGGACGTCACCGAGCACCTGATCGGCCTCGGCCGCACCCGCATCGCCGCCCTCGGCGCGCAGGAGAACCCCGCCAGCGGCACCTCGTCGGTCCGGCTGGCCGGCTACCGCGAGGCGATGGCGGCCCACGGGCTGCCCGAGCTGGTGGTGGAGGTCGAGCGGTACGGCAGGCCCGAGGGCGCCGCCGCCATGGCGGCCCTGCTGGCGTCCTCCGCGCGGCCCGACGCGGTGTTCTGCTTCAACGACCTGCTGGCCCTCGGCGCCATGCGGGCCATCCTGTCGGCCGGGCTCCGCGTGCCGGAGGACATCGCGATCGCGGGGGTGGACGACATCGAGGACGGCCGGTTCAGCACCCCGACCCTCACCACCGTCGCCCCCGACAAGGCCCAGCTCGCCCGGGTCGCCGTCGACCTCCTCAAACGCCGCCTCGACGGCCCCGCACACCACCCCGTCCAGGAAGTCACCGCCGACTACCACCTAATGATCAGAGAAAGCACCACCCCCGACCACCCCAGCACCTGACCCCCTGCCCCAGTCCCCCCACACCACCGTGTGCCGTCCCCCCACCCGGCGTGCCCTGATGTGACCGGCGCCCGATCAGCAAGCCGCAATACGGCGACCACACACTTCCACCGCGTGCCGTCCCCCACCCGGCATGCGCTTGATGTGACCAGCGCCCGCTCACCAAGCCGCAATCCGCCGACCACACACCTCCACCGCGTGCCGCCCCTCCACCCGATGTGTGCGTGTTGTGATCGGCGCCGGGTCGGCGAGTCGTGGTGCGGCGATGCCGGCGCCGCCGTACGGCGCTCCACCCGGCGAATGTTCGTGGACGCTGCTAGCGGGGACGCCGGGGCCCGACCAGGTCGGCTGGGTTCAGACGCACATCGAACGGCTCGGTCAGCACCAGCGTCTGCCCCGCGCGGGCGGCGGCCAGCGGCTCGTACTCCCCGCCGCGCTCGGCGAAGGCCTCGACCAGCGGCATGGGCCCGTCACCATGCAGCTCGACGCGCAGGAACACCGGCACCCCGGCCTCGGCGTAGGAAGGCGGCTTGACGACGTAGTCGCGCTTGCGATTGCCGGGGCTGACGATCTCGACGACCATCAGGACGTCGTCACAGTCGAGCACCACGGCTCCAGCGACGATCGGCTCAGCCCGGGCGACCACCACGTCGGGGATGAACCCCTCTTTGCCGACCTGCACGTTCGGGCTCTCGACGACCTCCACGTCGTGCGGGGCGGCGTCGAGAAGAACGCGGACCAGCCGCTGGGCGCACAGCGCGTGGTCGGCCGCAGGGGCAGGACTCACCACGAAACTCCCGTCGATGAGCTCGATGCGTTCCTCCGTGTGCGGAAGCGCGAGCCAGTCGTCGACGGTGTACGGGCCGGGGTGATCGGGGAGCAGCACCAGATGAGCCCGCTCTGCCGGCGGCTCCGGCCACCCCTCCGCGGGGAGCGCGCTCATCGGATCTCCTTCCACGCCGTCCAGTGTGCACCGTCCACAGGCGCCGGGCCAGCCGGCGGGCCAGGCTTCGGCATGGCCACGGGTCATCGTAGCTTCAGGATTCGGTCGCGGCGGGATAAGTCCACTTCAGAATCAGTCGTGCGATTGGCTGATGTCGATGATTTCCGAAGTGACGATCTTGATCGGCCGTGGACGGCTACAGGGGGTGCGACGACCAGCGACTATCATGCTTTTGCCGGGTGTATTGATACACGTCATTCTCTCGACTAGCGTCCAATATTTATGCGCAAACGAGTGTTTTCCATAATTATTGCAGGGTTTATGGTGGTTCTTCCGCTGTCCGGTACGGCGGAGGCGCGAACTGCCGCGTCCAGTTACCCGATCAAGGACGCGCCGGCCCTGACCGCCAACAAGCTGTACAAGAGCGGCCCCCTGCCCGCGTTCGCCTGCCCGCAGGGAGCGCTCAGCATCGCCAACGCCAAAGCGGCGGCCAAGACGCTGCACGCGTTATGGGGCTGCATGAACAAGGCGTGGGGGGCGTACTTCCGCAAGGCCGGGCTGAGCTTCACTCCGGCCAAGCTGCTCGTGCTCACCAAGAAGCGCCGGTTCTGCGGCGACGACTGGGGCAAGACTCAGGCCGGAAGCTACTGCGACGCCACCTCGACGGGTGCGGTCTTCGTGGACAAGGGGTACTACCTGCGCACCCGCGAGATCTTCCACTTCCAGCTCGTCGCCGGCGTGTACGCCTACCACCTGCAACGGCTCGTAGGCGTCGGCGAGGCGTTCGAGGACATCTCCTACGGCTCGAAGGCCGAGTTGAACGAGCAGTTCCGCCGGTACTCCCTCCAGTCGATGTGCCTGGCCGGGGTCTTTCTCGGCGCCACCTGGAAGACCGCCGCGCGCAAGGCCGAGAGCTGGCACGCCCTGCTGGAACTGATGCGCGGGAACGGCGACGAGGGCAAGAAGCCCGGACGGGAAGGCCGCGGCGCGAGCATCGTCCGCTGGCTCGACCGGGGCCACGCCTCCCGCGACCCGCGTTCCTGCAACACCTGGACCGCCTCCGCCGAACAGGTCGCCTGACGCCTCTCGGAAACTTGGCACATGCCGCATCAGTGCGCAAAGGTCATGTTGATGACGGCATTGGAGGTCTTGTGACGTACGACGTGGCGGCGGTGCGGGAACGGTTCCCTGCGCTCAGAGAAGGAGCGGCGCACTTCGACGGGCCGGGCGGCACGCAGACGCCCGGCGAGGTGGCGGACGCGGTGACCGGGGCACTGCGGGCCGCCGTGGCCAACCGGGGGTCGGTGACCGCCGCCGAGATCCGCGCCGACGAGATCGTCCTCGCGGCACGCACAGCGATGGCCGACCTGCTCGCCGGCGTGCCGTCGGGCATCGTGTTCGGGCGCAGCATGACCCAGCTCACCTACGACCTGGCCCGTGCCCTGGCCAAGGAGTGGCACCCCGGGGACGAGGTCGTGGTCTCCCGGCTCGACCACGACGCCAACATCCGGCCCTGGGTGCACGCCGCCGAGTCGCGCGGGGTGACCGTCCGGTGGGCGGACTTCGACCGCGACACCGGCGAGCTGGCCACCGAGCGCGTCGCGGGCCTGCTCGGCGCCCGCACACGTCTGGTCGCCGTCACCGGCGCGTCGAACCTGCTGGGCACCCGGCCCGACATTCCGGCCATCGCCGAGACCGTGCACGCGGCCGGGGCGCTGCTGTTCGTGGACGGCGTGCACCTCACCCCGCACAGCCTGGTCGACATCGGGGCCCTGGGCGCCGACTTCTACGCCTGCTCCCCCTACAAGTTCCTCGGCCCGCACCTCGGCGTCCTCGCCGCCGACCCCCTCCTGCTGGAGGGCGTCCACCCCGACAAGCTGCTGCCGCAGACCGACGCCGTTCCCGAGCGCTTCGAGCTCGGCACGCTCCCCTACGAGCTGCTGGCGGGGACGACGGCGGCGGTCGACTTCCTGGCCGGCCTGGTCCCCGGCGACGGGACACGGCGCGAGCGCCTGACGCGCTCGATGACCGCGCTGGACGAGCACGAGCGGGTCATGCTGGAGCGGCTCGACAGCGGTCTTGCCAAGATCGCCGGCGTGCGCGTGCACGGCGCTCCAGGCCGCAGGCGCACGCCCACGACGCTGTTCTCGGTCGACGGCGTCGCGCCCGCCGCCGTCCACGAGTTCCTCGCGGCGCGCGGGGTCAACGCCCCGGCGGGCAGCTTCTACGCCCTGGAGTGCAGCAGATGGCTCGGCCTCGGCGACGAAGGAGCCGTCCGGGCCGGCATGGCCCCCTACACCGACGAGTCCGACGTCGACCGCCTCCTCAAGGCACTTGACGACCTGACGTCCTGATCCGGCGCCGCGTCCGCTCCCGCCCGCGCCCATTCGCGCGGGCGGCCCGGCGGGTCAGAGATCGAACTCGCCCTTGGTGGCGCCGTCGAGGAAGCAGGCCCACTCGTGCGGGGTGAACACCAGCACCGGCCCGGCCGGATCCTTGGAGTCGCGCACCGCCACCACCCCCGGCAGATTCATCGCCACCTCCACGCAACCGCCACCTGAGTCGCCGCTCATCTGCGCCTTGCGCCATTCGGCGTTCGTCAGATCTGCCTGCGCCATTGCTCGTACGCATCCTTAACGGTCATGAGGGACGGCCTTTGAGGGAGGGCATCGGCTCGTATGCAGTCGTATCGGTTGCGAATCTGGTTGACGATAACCTCATCCGCTGTGACAAGCCCCTCGGCGGAGGATTCGACGTACACCGTATCGGGCTCCGCACCGGGCAGTTGCTCGGCTATGGCGAACGCCGACATCAGTCCGGCCGTACACCCGGCGGAGATCGGAACGATCTGTATCACCACGTTGGGCGACTCCGCCAGGGTGACCAGGTATTCAAGTTGTTCGCACATGACCTCGGGACCACCGACCGGCCGATGAAGGACCCCCTCGTCCAGCAGAACCCAGACGGCGGGCGGATCTCGTCGTTCGAGCACCGCCTTGCGGCGCATGCGGTTGGCCAGACGCTCTTCCACCTCCTCCGCCGTGACCATCGGCGCACGCTGGAAGAGGTACCTGGCATACGGCGGAACCTGCAGAAGCCCGGGGAAGAGCAGCGGATCCCACCCACGGAGCACTCCCGCGTTCGGCTCGATCTCCTCCGCCCAGCGCAAGAACCATTGCGGTCCGCCCGCGGGGTAGGCGATTCGCCGATATAGCCCAATGAAGTGCTTTTTCTCGACAAGCCCGAATATCTCGTCCAGCCGCACGGCAAGGTGATTGGACGGCGCCCTTTTGGCTAGTTCGATCTGGGACACCAGATCCTGCGAACAGCCGAGCCGCTCCCCTATACGTGACTGAGAGAGACCGGCGTCCCTTCTGAAGGCCCGAAGTTCGGCGCCGAAGCGCTCCAGGGGAGAGCAGAAGCTGGCTGATGGTCGATCGTTCATGGGCGCTCCCATCGTCGGGGGACGAAGTGAAGGGGAACGACGATCGACGCCCGTCCACGACGCCTTACGACAGAGCGTGTCGTGATACGCCGTACACCACCGTTCAACGCCGTTCTCCGCCGTGTGAATTTACTTCGGGACGGCGTCCCGTGCGGGCATTCTTTGCGGACGGTAAGGCGAATCTGCCTACCGGTAACCGCGCGAAACATGACAAGCCACCGGAATAGACGGAAGAGAAAGAGGGCGGGCATGACCGTGGGCATTCTCCTGGGTGAGACGGAGTTGGAGGGCACGCCGCGGAGCGTGGGCGTCGCGCGGCGGTTCGTCCGCGACACCCTGGGAGCCGGGCACCCCGTCCTGGACGACGTGACCCTGCTCGTCTCAGAGCTCGTCACCAACGCACTGGCCCACTCCGGCTCCGGACTGGACGGCGGGATCGTCCGGGTCGGCATCGGAGAACTACCCGGAAACAGGCTTCACGTCGTCGTGGTCGACGACGGCTCCCCGTACGCGATTCCGCGCCCCAGGCGCGCGGGTCCGGCGGACGAGAATGGACGCGGACTGGCGATACTGCGGTCGCTCGCCAAACGCTGGGGCACCTACCGGGACGGCACCCGCCGCGTCGTCTGGTTCCAGATCGTCTTCCGCGAACAGTGCGGTGACGGAGAAAACTGAAAGTTTCAGCAGTTCAGGGAGGGTGACCAGGGGATTCACGCGGAGTGGGCGGCGGTTGTCTGGACCCGGCCTCGTGTGGGCAGCAGCATCGGCCGATGGTCGTACCGCCCTCGGGACGCAGCCGTCCGGGAGGGCGTACCACCGGAACGCAGTCGTCCGCAAGGAGGGACCTCGTCATGCCACCGCACCGGACCCGGCTCACCCTGGCCGCCACGACGTTGCTGGTCATGGCCGCGACGGCGCTGCCCGCACAGGCCGACGGCGGCCGGCTCGCCGCGCAGAGCGCCGGCGGCCGGCTCGGGGCGGCGGCCGGACGGACCGCGGCGGAGGCCGGGCCGGCGCTGGCCGTGGACCTGAGCGCGCCGACCCACCCCATCAGCCCGTACGTGTACGGGATGAACTTCACCGAGGAGTCGCTGGCCAAGGAGCTGCGCCTGCCGGTGCGCCGCTGGGGCGGCAACGCCACCACCCGGTACAACTTCCGGCTGGACACCACCAACCGGGCCGCGGACTGGTTCTTCGAGAACATCCCCGGCGAGAACGCCGACCCGGACGCGCTGCCGGACGGCTCGGAGAGCGACCGGTTCGTCGACCAGGACAAGCGCACCGGCACCGAGAGCGTCATCACCCTCCCGCTGATCGGCTGGGCGCCGAAGGAGCGGGCCAAGGCGTGCGGGTTCAGCGTGACCAAGTACGGCCCGCAGCAGGCGACCGACCAGTGGGCCCCTGACTGCGGCAACGGCGTCAAGCCCGACGGCACCCAGGTCACGGGCAACGACCCGCACGACACCAGCGTCGAGATCGGCCCGGAGTACGTCACCGACTGGATGGCGCACCTGCGCGGCCGGTACGGCGACGCCGCGCACGGCGGCGTGCGGTTCTACAACCTGGACAACGAGCCGGACATCTGGCACTCGACGCACCGTGACGTCCACCCCGCCGGAGCGTCCTACGACGAGATGCGCGACAAGACCTACGAGATCGCGGGCGCGGTCAAGGCCGCCGACCCCGCGGCTCAGACGCTCGGCCCGGTCGGCTGGGGCTGGTCGTCGATCACGCTGGCCGGCTCCGACCAGCAGCGATGCGCGATCGAGGGCTGCTGGAGCAACCCGCCCGACCAGGCGGCGCACGGCGGCGTGCCGTTCGGCGAGTGGTACCTGCAGCAGATGCGCGCCTACGAGCAGGCGCACGGCGTGCGCATCCTGGACTACTACGACAACCACTGGTACCCGCAGGCCGGAGTCTTCGGCGACGACGCGGGCGACGCGGCCAAGCAGGCGCTGCGGCTGCGCCAGACCCGGACCCTGTGGGACCGCACCTACACCGACGAGAGCTGGATCGGCCAGCCGGTCTACCTCATCCCGCGGATGAAGGACATGGTCGCCCGCAACTACCCGGGCACCAAGGTCGCCATCACCGAGTACAGCTTCGGCGCACTCGGCTCGCTGAACGGCGCGCTGGCCCAGGCGGACGTGCTCGGCATCTTCGGCCGGGAGGGCGCCGACCTGGCGACCCTGTGGTCGCCGCCCTCCTCGTCCGACCCCGGCGCGTACGCCTTCCGCATGTACCTCAACTACGACGGCAAGGGCGGCCGGTTCGGCGACACCTCGGTGCTGTCCACCAGCGAGGACCAGGGCCGGCTCGCCGTGTACGGGGCCAAGCGGAGCGCGGACGGCGCGCTGACGCTGATGGTCGTCAACAAGACAGGCTCGGACCTGACCAGCCCGGTCACCGTCAACGGCGGCGCCCCGGGCGCGACGGCCCAGGTCTACCGGTACGACGGCGCCGACCTGACCGCCATCGCCCGCGCGGCCGACCTGCCGCTGAGCACCAGCGCGGGGACGGCCACGGCGTCCACCACCTTCCCGGCGAACTCGATCACCGAACTGGTCATCGCGGACACGGTGCCGCCCAGCGCGCCGACCGGCCTGAAGGCGGGCCGTCCCACCGCGCACGAGGTCACGCTGACCTGGAAGCCGGCCAGGGACAACGTGGCCGTCGCCGGCTACGAGGTCTCGCGGCAGAGCGCGGGGGAACCCGTCAAGACAACGGTGGTGACCACGACCAAGGCCGTCATACGGGACCTCGCCCCCGGGCGGCGGTACACCTTCTGCGTGCGGGCCCGCGACAAGGCCGGCAACTTCGGCCCGAAGTCGCCGCCCGTCCAGGTGACCACGCCGCGCCACTGAGAACCGCGGGTCCCTGTCGCGTCCGTCCCGGTTCGCCGGCGAACGCGGCAGGGACCGAACCGGCCCGCGGACCGGCCCGAACCCTCCTGAAATGCGAGTCGTGCCGGGCCTGTTCCAAAGCGAGCCGTCCCCCCGGCCCAGGAGTGTCGGGGCGAAAGACCGGGCCGGGGCGCCGGACAACATGTAAAAGGGGCGGGGACCTCCTCAGAGGCGAGCGGAATCAGGCGAACAGGTCGCGGAGGGCGGCGGCGAGGCGTTCGTAGTCCTGCTCTCGGTTGTAGACCTGGGCCGACAGGCGCAGCAGGCCGGCGCCCGGCCGGAACTTGACGCCCGCGCGGCAGTGGTACTTGCGGAGGATCTCCGCCGACAGGGCCTCGGCGCGCGGGCGGGTCTCGGCCACCCCGTCCGGCAGCCGCAGGACGCGCATGGCCAGCTCGGGGTCCGCGCGCCAGGGCCGCAGACCGGCGACGTCGGCGACGATCCGGCCGCCGCGCGCGACCAGCTCGGCGTTGCGCGCCTGGACGGCGTGCAGCCCGAGGTCCGCGAAGACGCGCAGGCCGTCCGGCGCCGCCAGCCAGGCGGTGTAGTCGCGGGTGCCCTGGAACTCGACGCTCCTGGGGAAGCCGGCCTCCTGGTAGAAGGACGGAATCAGCGGCTCGACCCGCTCGCGCCAGGCGGGGGCGACGGCCAGCACGCCCGCCGGCCGGGGCGCGAACGCCCATTTGTGCAGGTTGCCGGTCCAGAAGTCGGCGCCCAATTCGCTCACGTCCACGTCGAGCATGCCCGGAGCGTGCGCGGCGTCCACGATCGTCGTCACGCCGAGGGCCCGGAACCCCTCCACCAGGCGGGCCACCGGCAGCAGGTGTGCGGTGTCGGAGGTGATGTGGTCGAAGACGGCGGCCTTGGTGCGGGGGGTGACCGCGCCGAGGCAGGCCTGGGCGGCCTCCTCGCCGGACCATTCACCGTCCTCGCGCCCGGGGAGCGTGACGACGACGACCTCGGCCCCGGCGCGCTCCGCCGTACGCCGCACGGCGATGTCGACGGCGCCGTAGGTGTGGTCGGTGATCAGAATCTGGTCGCCGGGTCCCAGCGGCAGGCTGTTGAGCGCGACGGCGACGCCTTCGGTGACGTTGGAGACGAACGCGATGCCCTCCGGCTCGGCGCCGAGGAAGGCGGCGACCTCGTTGCGCGCCTTGGCGATGCGGTCCAGCACCGTGGCGAAGAACAGGTCGGGGGCGCGTTCGACCTCGTGGCGCAGTTCGTCCTGCCTCAGCGACACGCGGCGCGGCACCGCACCGAAGGAGCCGTGGTTCAGGTGCGTGACGGACGGGTCCAGGCTGAAGTCGTCGATGTTCACAACCGGACACTAACCGCCCGCCCAGGCGATTACGCATACCCCCCACCACAATCCGGGCGCGCCGCCCGGAAGCAATGAGAAACCACACCAGCACTGCGGTGGAGTGAAACGCCGCGCGGCGGAAGTGCGTGCTCATCGTGCCGGTGTGATGACCGGAGTGGTTCGCCGGATCCCCGCCGTAGGGCGGCGCCGACCTTCGCCGTCCACCGTCCCGCCGACCCGGCGCCGATGGGAGGACCTCATCGGAGGGATGGGAGGAAGCGCTTCCGGCGAAGGTGAGCGGGCGCCCGCGCTAGGTGAAGTGCGGGTCGGTGATGTCGATGAACACCATCAGGTGGTCACGCGACGGGCGGCCTTCGGCGTCGCGGAGGTAGATGCGCCGCTTGGCCGGGAGGCGGATGCCGTCGGCTTCGACGATGTCGCAGGCGTAGTTCGCCGACGCGAGCCCGCCCGCGATGTCGAGGTGGTAGTCGTGCCGCCGCAGCAGGCCGTCTGGCCCGAAGTGGAACTCCTCCACCCTGGAATGACTGGGAATCTCCGGCGGGTACGTGGCGCGCAGCCTGCGCCACTGTTCGCCGCCCTCCCGCCACGGCTCGATCTCCTCAAGGGCGAACCCGGGCATGGTGAGCTGGAACGGAGTGGTCAGGTACAGCCAGAGCGCGTAGCCGTTGAAGTACGCCCGCTCCAGAGGGCCCCAGGGGGTGTGAAGGTCGTGGCCGTGGAACGCCGAGCGCGGGTCGCGGCGTTCGGCCACGACCCGTCCGTCGAGCTTTTCGACGGCGACCCGGCCGGGGGTGAAGCTCGTCCTCTGGTCGGGGGCGCCGAAGGGCCGCACCGAGGCCCGCACCTCGTGCAGGGAGGCGGTCATCTGGCGCGGCGCGGGATCCTGCGGCACGCCCTTGGCGACGAACAGCTCGCCGCCGCTGACGATCGTCGCCCGGACGGTGGTCAGCTCGCGCCAGCGGCCGAGCCCGCCGTGGGCCCGCACCGCCTCGGCCAGCAGATCGATCATGGCAGCGCTCCCCCGGTGGATCGATCATGGTGGCGCTCCCGGCGACCGTCGCGCGCCCCCACGCGGAAACGTACCCACCCCCGGCGGCGACCCTCGATATCTCGACGTCACGCCGGAGCGCCTCGCGCCTTCCCGGCGGTGGCCGTGCGACCTTGGCTTCAGGCGCCGACCGTCATGGGCCCGGTCATCTGACGGGCACCGACCGCGAGTGGTCCGCCGACACGGGACTCCGTCGGCACGAACGATCTCTCGCACCGCCGGCGTACGCCCACACCGCCGCCGGCACCCTCGGGAACGGAACAGAGATGCCTTTCATCACCACCAACGACGGCACGGAGATCTACTACAAGGACTGGGGCTCGGGCCGGCCGATCGTGTTCAGCCACGGCTGGCCACTGTCGGCCGACGACTGGGACAACCAGATGCTGTTCTTCCTCCGGCACGGCTACCGGGTCATCGCTCACGACCGCCGCGGTCACGGCCGATCGGCGCAGGTCGCCGATGGGCACGACCTGGACCACTACGCCGACGACCTGGCCGCGGTGACCGCTCACCTCGGTCTGCGCGACGCCGTCCACGTCGGGCACTCCACCGGCGGCGGCGAGGTGGTGCGCTACCTCGCGCGGCACGGCGAGGAGCGAGTGGCCAAGGCGGCGATCATCTCCGCGATCCCGCCGATCATGGTGCGGACCGACACCAACCCCGGCGGCCTGCCCAAGAGCGTGTTCGACGACCTCCAGGCGCAGTTGGCGGCGAACCGTTCCGAGTTCTACCGGATGCTGCCGTCCGGCCCGTTCTATGGTTTCAACCGCCCTGGCGTCGAGGCATCCGAGGCGATCATCCAGAACTGGTGGCGCCAGGGCATGATGGGCGGCGCGAACGCGCACTATGACGGCATCGTGGCGTTCTCGCAGACCGACTTCACCGAGGACCTCAAGAGGATCACGGTGCCGGTGCTGGTCATGCACGGCGACGACGACCAGATCGTGCCGTACGAGGACTCCGCGCCGCTGTCGGCGAATCTGCTCCGGAACGGCACGCTGAAGACGTACGCGGGCTTCCCGCACGGGATGATCACCACCCAGGCCGACACCGTCAACGCCGACCTGCTGGCGTTCTTCCGGTCCTGACACCGGGAGAGGGCCCCGCCCGCGTTCTGTTCGCCCACCAGGACGAACTCGCCGAGGCGGTGGGGCGGCGACCTGCGGGAACGAAGCCGTGCGGCTACCCCTTGTGCCAATAAAGCTCACAAAACGGCACAAAGGGGCTTGATTAACCGGTTAATGGGATAACAACCCACAATGATCGATGATTAGCCATCTCTGATACAAAAATGGGATGATCATCTACAGATAGGCCGACAAGTCGCCGCACTTTCCGTAGTCCATTCACTGCAATTCGGCATTTGTTATGAAATTTCTCACATTGCACTCTTTTGGGTCCCCAGAGGTGGTTAGGCTCCCTCCGCAATGACACCCACAGGAGGAGCACCTTTGTCGTTACGGTTGAAGCGCCTTGTGTCAGCCATCGCCGCGGGGGGACTCGCCGTCCTGGTGACGGCGAGCCCGGCGGGCGCGTTCGATGCCCCCTACGACCCCGAGCCCACGGGCCCCTACGCGCAGCCGGTGGACGCGAGCGTCCCCCAGCGAGGCTGCGCCGTCACGCTGGCCGACCCCAAGGACGCCAGCGGGAGCATCCCGGCGGTCCAGGTGATCTACGCCTGGCACGACGGCATCGGGAACAGGTACGAGCAGCAGGTCGAGAAGATCGCCAAGATCGTCGACCGGATGGACTGGTCGCTCGACGAGTCCACGAACTACGACCAGCACATCAACCTGAGCTGCAGGACCGGGTACAGCACCAGCACCTACTCCGGCTACGCGCACGCCCTGGTCGTGCCGGAGAAGATCGAGTCCGGCGTGATCGGCGGCGAGACCCCGGTCCAGACCATCACCCACGACCTGGCGGACGCCGGCTACGACGTCGACAACCGCAAGTACGTGGTGTTCGAGGACTTCAACGGCACGGCGAACGCCTGGTGCGAGCCCGCGTGCGCGGCGACCGCCGACGGCTGGGCCAGCGGCACCATGCTGCACGAGCTGACCCACCTCGCCGCGGACGGCTTCTACGTCGACCACCCCAAGGTCACCGAGGGCTCGGAGATCCTGAGCTACCCCGACGTGATGTCCAACCCGTACTACGACTGGGCGCTGGACCACGACTTCAACAGCTACTACGACCCCAGCGAGACCACGGCCACGTTCTACCAGGGCAACTACCCCGACACCCGTAAGGCCAACGTGGCCACCTGGCCGTACTTCACCACGGCGACCTGCTGCGACGTCGGCTACAGCAACGACCTGCTGACCGCGCAGGAGCGCACCGTCGAGGCGGACGCGCCCTACTCGACGCCCTCGGGCTTCACCGTCTCGGGCGGCGGCTGGATGCAGGTCACCCCGCCCGGGTCCGACGGCCAGGTCTCCGCGCGGTACTACGACGGGCGGCGGTCGCTGACCATGAACGTCCAGTCGTACGCCGAGGGATCGGTGTCGGTGACCCGCAAACCGGCGGTCACCGCGGGCCAGCGGTACAAGTTCTTCGCCAAGCTGACCACCGGCACCTCCGGCAACGTGAAGCTACGGCTCTCCTGGTACAACTCCTCGGGCACCCTGATCTCCAACAGCGACGGCCCGGTCACGGCGCTGACCACCGGCTGGCAGGAGTACTCGGTGTCGGCCGTCGCGCCGAGCGGAGCGGCCACCGCGCAGGTGTCGGTGGTGAGCCCGTCCGGGCAGAACTTCGCCTACGTGCTGGACGCTCTGCAGCTCAACCACTGCAACAACGGCAAGACCACCGACGGCTGCCGCCTCGGCAACAGCTGAGCCTCGCTCCGCCGTCTCGACGCGCGCCCGGCCGCATCCAGCGGCCGGGCGCGCCGCGTACGCCGCGTGCGTGGGCCGGGAACGGGCGGATTTCGCCGGAGACCTGACGTCGGCCGGAAGGCCCTGGCGGCAGACGTCTCAACGGGAACCGTCCGGCCGGTATCGCTCAGTGGGAACCGTCCGGCCGGTATCGCTCGGTCAGAAGGTGAACCCCTGGGCGCGGACGCTGTTGTCGAAGTTGGACAGCAGCAGCTCGGGCTCCCCTACGGCGCGGATGCCGGGCAGCCGGGTGAACAGCTCGCGGTACATGATCTTGATCTCCTGGCGGGCGAGGTTCGCGCCGAGGCAGAAGTGCGGGCCAGGACCACCGAAGCCGACGTGCGGGTTCGGCTTGCGGGTGATGTCGTACCGGTCGGGGTCGCCGAAGACCTCCTCGTCGCGGTTGGCCGAGCCGTAGAACAGCACCACCTTGTCGCCGGGGGCGAACCGCACCCCGCGCATCTCGTACTCCTCGGTGACCGTGCGCCGGAACTGCATGATGGGCGAGACGTACCGGACGGTCTCTTCGATGGCGCCGCCGATGTGGCCGTCGAAGTCGTCCACGAGCCGCTCGCGTTCGCCGGGGTTGTCGGTGAGCAGCTTGATGCCGTGGGCCATGGTGTTGCGCGCGGTCTCGTTGCCGGCGACCAGCAGGAGCGTGAAGAACGAGCCCAGCTCTCTGGGGGTGAGCCGCTCGCCGTCGACGTTCGCGTTGACCAGCGCGGACACCAGGTCGTCCGCCGGCTCGCGCTCGCGTTCGCGGCCGAGGTTGATCACCATGCGCTGCAGGGCGAACAGCGCCGCCATGTTGCGCCCGGCCATGGCGACCGTGCGGGGCAGGCTCATGCGGACACCGGTGTAGGCCGTGGAGACGTCCACGTGCTCGTGCACCTTGGCCCGGATGCCGTCGGGGATGCCCATCATGTCGCAGATGACGCTGATGGGGAGCCGGGCGGCGACCTGCGAGACGAAGTCGCGCGGCCCCTCCTTGACGACGTCGTCGACGATGCGCTCGGCGGTCCTGGCGATGCCGTCGTCCAGGCGGCCCAGCATCTTGGGGGAGAACGCGCGCGAGACGATGCGGCGCAGGCGCGCGTGGCGCGGGTCGTCCAGGTTGACCATCGAGTCGCCGAACACGTGCTTGACCCAGCCGGGCGGCTCGGGGTTGGTCACGGCCGGCTCGCTGGAGAACACCTTGGCGTTGCGGCTGGCCTCCACCACCTCGGCGTGCCGCACCAGGGCGTGGAACCCCTTGCCCGAGCGGAGCAGCGGCACGCGGCGCTCGGGGAAGAACACCGGGTGGGGAAGGCCGCGCAGCCGCGCGAAGTCGCGCTCACGCTCACGCGGCGGCCTGCGCCAGAACGCGAGATCCGCCAGGTCGATGCCCGTCTCCACCGCGGTTGTCACGGTCCTATCCTGGCACGCCCGCAACGCGCGCGCCGCCGCCCCCGATCTGTTCCCGACCGGCCGCGCGCCGTCCCCGCATCGCGCGTACGGACGCGGGAGGGACGGCGGCGGCGGCGCCGGTCAGCGGTAGGTCTGCCACCTGGTGGTCAGGTCGCGGGCGCGGAAGGTGCGCATGCGGTGCTCCCACTGGGCGCGGATCGACGGGTTGCTGCGCAGGATGGGCAGGACGCTGGTGACCAGCTTCAGCTCGCGCAGACGTCGCAGCACCGGGAAGCCCTCCCATTCGGTGACGTCGACGCCGTAGTGCGCGGCCAGCAGGGCGTGGTCGTCGGTGGCGTAGTCCATCCGCAGCCGCCCGACCGCCACCGGGGCCAGGTCCCACTCGCGGGGGCCGACGCCGGTGCCGTCGAAGTCGCACAGCACCGGGCCGCGCGGGCCGGCGATGACGTTGCCGAGGAAGGCGTCGCCGTGGATGACGCCCGGCGGCAGCGCGAACCGCAGATCGGCGAGCCGCTCCTCGACCTCGTCGCACTCGCGCAGCAGGAACTCGTGGTCGGCGGCGGCCAGGTCCTCGGGCTCGGCCAGCCGCTGGCGGACCTCGCGCATCGGCCGCCACCGCGGCAGCCCCGCGGGGGCGCCGGGCAGGCGGTGCAGGCGCTTGAGCAGGACGGCGAGTCCGGCGCCGTCCGGCCGTGCGCCGGTGCCGGGGACGTCCTCCCACAGCGTGATCATCTGACCGTGCAGCCGGAGAGGCTGGACGAACCCCGGCAGCAGGCGCACCGCGGGAAAGTCGTGCTCGCGCAGCCAGCGGGCGACCCGCACGACCAGCGGGGCCCGGTCGCGGGCGGCGGTGGACCCGGCGACGCGCACCACGACCGGGGCGCTGCGCAGCCGGAAGACGGCGTTGTTGGTGAACTTGATCAGTTCGGCGCCGGCCGGGTCCAGGCCCGTCTCGGCGTGCAGGGCGTCCAGCAGGGAACGGAGGTTGTCCCGGGTGAGTCCCCCGGACGGGTCGACGGCGGTGAGGCTCATACGGCGCGCAGCTCCGCGATGCGCCGGCACAGCTCACGGGCGTCGGAGCTGTTCGGCCGGCCCGCCGCGGCGGCCTCCAGCGGCGTCAGCCGGTCGATCGTCCGCACCGACCTGATCTGGGTGACCAGCGTGACGGCCTCGTGCCCGTCGGCCAGACCGTCCTCCACCTCGCCGAGCAGCAGCCGCACCGTGGCCAGGCCGATCAGCTCGAACACCTTGCTGCGCGCCATGTCGGCCTCGCGCCTTCGCACGCTGCCCGACAGCAGCTCGGCCGCCAGCGGCAGATGACGGCGGTCGAGGTCGGCCAGGCCCACGTGGGTGATGCCGCCGGCCGCCAGCAGGTCGGCCTCGGTGAAGAACCGCACCCAGCCCGGCGCCTGCTCGTGGTGTGCCCTGGCGAACTCGTCACGCGCCCGGCTGATGGACTTCATCGCGAGCCGCTCGTCGCCCAGCAGCGCGTACGCCCACGCCTCGTTGGCGCAGAGCATGGCGACGGTCAGCTCGCAGCTGGCGTCCTGGGCGCAGATCTGGCCGAGCTGGAAGAACCGTAACGCGTCCACGACGCGCCCGAGATGCAGGTGGACCCGTCCCATGCGGTAGAGGATGTTCGCCGCCAGCGACGGGTCTCCGGCGTACTTGGCCTGCTCGAGCGCGCGGGCCAGATGGCGCCGGGCCGGGCCGTGCAGGCCGACGTCGAAGGAGGTCCAGCCGGCCAGGTTGTGCTGGTCGGCCAGGGCGCGGTGCAGGCGGCGGCCGACCCGCTCGGAGCAGGCGGCGCGCAGCAGGTGCTGCGACCAGGCGAGCTGGGCGACGACCGCGTCCCGGCAGACGCCGCCGCCGTAGCGGTAGTCGAGCGCGCGCAGCGACTGGGTGACGGTCTCCACCTGCTCCACCTCGGCGTCCCCGATCTTCGCGGGGACGGGGGTGTCGACGCGGGCCAGCGGCCGGCGCCACTCGTCGGCGGTCGCCACGACGGCGCCGATGGTGACCTGCGCGGCATGAGCCAGCAGCCGCCGGACCTGCTCGTCCTCGTCCAGGTCGTCCTCGTGGCCCGCGGGCGGCCCGCCGGAGGCCGGCGCGGCGTCGTCGTAGGCCAGGCCCATGTAGCCGCGCGGCGCGCCGAGGCCGTCGGCGATCCGGAGCAGCACGTCGTAGGCCATGACCTGGCGGCCGTTGAGTATCTCGGAGATCTCGGACTGCGACTGCCCGGTCAGCGCGGCGATGCGCCGCTGGGATATGCCGACACGCTGGAGGAGCAGGTAGACCGTCGCGATGTCGCGGGCCGCCAGTGCCTGGCGCATCTGGGGTCTCTCCCAGACGGCGAAGCTGATCGACTGATCGCTCGCATGAGTGACGTTCATGCAGACCTTCCACGATGAACTGCGCTGGCCTCTCAGATAACCAGGTGCCCATGGGTTTCGGAGGGGATAACGGCCGGACCGATCGCCCAGGCTGATCGGCTCGGACGATCGCGGCAGACCCGAGATGGGTATCGGTGGGGCGGCTCACCGCCGCGCGCGCACCTCCCCCAGCATGGAGGCCGAATCCCGGGGGGATCACCGCGCGCTTCCTCCGCCGGCTCAACGGTCGACATGCCAAGGAGTGATCAGCTCATGCGCGCCGAGCAGCCTGTGCCGCAGGAGGTCCACCACCGCGCCGGGGTCCTCGCCCAGGAACGGCGGCCCGGCGAGGGCCCGTACGCCCCCTTGCCGGGAGAGGCCACGTACGCCCCCCTGCCGGGAGAGGGCCCGTGCGCCCCACTACCTGGCGAGGGCCCGTACGCCTCCGTGTCAGGCGAGGCCGCGTGCGCCCTCCTGCCGGTCGAGGACGCCTTCCGGGTCCTGGTCACGACGCTGCGTCCGGGTTCGGCCTCGCGCTGCGCCCGCGCGGCGGTGCGGGAGGCCCTGGTCACGGCTGGGGCGGACGACGACGACATCGGCGACGCCGAGATCATCGTGGCCGAGCTGGCCGCCAACTCCGAGACCCACGCGCGCGGACCGTACGAGCTGCGCGTCCACTGCCTGAGCGGCATCCCGATGTGGTGCGAGATGGTGGACTGCGGGCGCGACCTCGGCCGGGTCTCCGCCCTGCTGGCCCGCCTGCAGGAGACCGGCCCGGACGCGGGGCGGGCCGCCGCGGGGGACGAGGAGCCGTCCGGCCTCTCGGCGGGCTTGGACCTGACGCCGTTCGCCGAGAGCGGCCGCGGCCTGCTGCTGGCCCACCGGCTGTCGCGGGGGCACTGCTACGCCTATCCCACGACGATGTCCGCCGGCGGCGGGGCGGCCAAGGCCGTGGCCTTCGCCCTGCCCGCCCCGCCCCCGCCACCGGCCACCCGCGCGCACTGAGCGGGGACGGCCACGCGGCCGGCGGTCGGTCGTGGAGGTGCCCGTGCTCCGCGCCGCACGCCATCGAGCGGCCGACGACGGCGGCCGAGCCCCCGCCGTCCCGACCATGGCGGTTGTGATCAGTGGGCACGCCGTTCAGGCGACCGACGCGGGGACTTCACGCTGCGGTAGGGCGGACGTCCGGGCCGGCGGGGACCATCCGGAGCATGAGTGCCTCGCGCGCGTTCCGCCTGTTCACCGCCGCGACCCTCGTGGTCGTCCCCCTCGCCCACCAGCCGGCCGCCCACGCCCTGACCAGCCCGGCCGCCCGCACGGGGACCGTCCCCGCCGGAGCGCCGGGCCGCTCGCTGCCGTCCCATGTGCCGTCCCGTGGTGTGCCATCTCTCGGTGTGCCGTCCAGCGGTGTGCCGTCCCTCGCGCTCGGCGCCGCCGCGTGCGGCCGCGGCGCCGACCTGGCCGTGGCGGCGCCGTACGACACCGTGGACGGGCAGGGCCGGGCGGGCACGGTCACGCTGTTCCGCGGCGCCGAGAGGATCGCGGTGCTATCCCAGGGCGCGCGCGGCATCCCCGGCGACCCCGAGCGCGGCGACTCGTTCGGATCCGCGGTGGTCTCCGGCGACTTCGACGGCGACGGGTGCGCCGACCTGGCGATCGGCGTCTCGGAGGAGTTCGCCGGCGCCCCGGTGCCCGACGGCGCCGACGGCAACGGCGTGGTGCACCTGCTGTACGGCGCCGCCGGCGGCTTCCGTCCGGCCGTGACGCTGGACGTGACCCGCCTCGGCCGCACGCGCGACACCGACAGGTTCGGCGCCGCGCTGGCCGCCGGCGACCTGGACGGCGACGGGGACGACGAGCTGGTCGTCGGCGTCCCCGGCCTGTCCGAGGGCGGCGGCGCGGCGATCTTCGGCCTCAGCGGACGCGACCCGGACGGCAGGGGCTCGCTCGTCACCCAGGCCACGTCATGGGTCGCGCAGGAGCACATCGAAGGCGACCAGTTCGGCGCCGCCGTCGCGGTCGGCGACTTCGACGGCGACGGCAGGGCCGAACTGGCCGTCGGAGCGCCGGGCGACACGGTGGGCCCCACCACCTCCGGCGGCGGCTCGGTCACCATCGTCGACCCGCGCGCCCGCCACGCCGGCATGTACACCCAGAACAGTCCCGGAGTGCCCGGCGAGGCCGAAAAATGGGACTACTTCGGCGGATCGCTCGCGGCGGGAGACTTCAACCGTGACGGGCGCGACGACCTGGCCGTCGGCGTCCCCGGGGAGGGCCTGGACGCCTTCCAGGACGGGCCGATGTACGGCGACGGCGGCGTGCACGTGCTGTACGGCTCCCGGCGGGGGCTGACCGCGGTCGGCGGGGAGTTCTGGTCGGGCAAGACCAGGGGCGTCCCCGGGAGGAGCCGGAACACCGACAGGTTCGGCTCGGCGCTCGCCGCCGGGGACCTCAACGGGGACGGCGACGCCGAACTGGCGATCGGCCTGCCCGGCGGCGACCGCGTCCTGGTGCTCCCCGGCACCCGCAGCGGAGGGCTCACCGCGAAGCACGCGGTGGTCGTCAAGGGCAGGCCGGGCCGGCCCGGCGATCTGTACGGCTCGTCGGTGGCGATCACCGGCTCCGGCCTCGCCGTCGGCTCCCCCGGCGCCGGCCGCGTCACGTTCATCCCCTCGTCGGTCCGCAAGGGCTCCTACACCGGTCTGCGCACTTCGGGCGCCCGGACGCTCACCGGCCGCCCGGCGAGCCTGTTCGGCTTCGCCCTCGCCCCCTGAGCCGCGCCGTCCCACACCACGACGGCGGCGGCGGGCCGGCGCCCTCCGCCGCCGTGCGCCTCGCCCTCGTGCCGTCAGGTGGTGGACGCTCGCCGTCAGGTGAGGAAGTGTTCGCCGTCAGGTGAGGGAGCGCTCGCCGGCGGGGATGGTGAAGGTGGCGGCGGTCCTGGCCGGGGCGCCCTCGCGGCTGATGTGGTCCAGGGTGCGGAAGTCGGCCTTCAGCTCCTGTGGCGTGGCCTGGCACATGATGTAGCCGCGGCGCTCGTTGACGAACCTCAGGTGCGGGTTCTCCTCCAGCAGCGCCGCGTTCCTGGCGGGGTCGTGGTAGCCGTCGCCGTCGCTGGAGATGGAGGTGGCCGCCAGCTCCACGCCGACCCGCCCGGCGTCCGGGTCGTCGAAGTCGGCCAGAAGGTCGCAGGCGGAGGCCACGTGGGCGTCGCCGGTGAGCACGACCGGGTCGCCGGTCGCCGCACCGGCCAAGGTGCGCAGCAGCCGGTCACGCTCGGCCGGGTAGCCGTCCCAGGCGTCCACGTTGAGCTCCCTGCCGGGGCCGAGGTGGTAGTCGCGCTGGCCGACGATGACCTGCTGGGCGATGAGGTTCCACGCGGCCGGGGTGGACTCCAGGCCGTCGGCCAGCCACCTCATCTGCTCGTCCCCGAGCATGACCCGCTCCTGCCCGAGGCGCTCGTCGCACCCGGAGCGCATGCCGTCGTCGCAGGGCTGGTCGTCGCGGAACTGGCGGCTGTCGAGCAGGTGGAAGGTCGCCAGCGACCCCCACGACACCCTGCGGTTGATCTTAAGGTGCGGGCCGCGGACCACCGCCGACCGGCGCAGCGGCATGTTCTCGTAGTACGCCTGGAAGCCCGCCGCCTTGCGGGTGGCGAAGCCGGGGACGGGCGTGCCGGGGTTGTCGCCGGCCCAGTTGTTCTCCACCTCGTGGTCGTCGAAGATGACCAGCCACGGGCTGGTGCGGTGGGCGAGCCGCAGGTCGGGGTCGGTCTTGTACTGGGCGTGCCGCAGCCGGTAGTCGGCCAGCGTCTGCAGCTTGCCGCCGGCGTGCTCGCGCACGTTGCCCTGCGGCGCGGTGTAGATGCCGCCGGAGTACTCGTAGATGTAGTCGCCGAGGTGGACGACCAGGTCAGGGTGCTGCTCGGCCATCCGCCGGTAGGCGGTGTAGTACCCGTGCTCGTACTGCGCGCACGAGACGGCCGCGAAGGTGAACGACGCCTCCGTGACGCCCGGGGCCGGCGTGGTGAGGGTGCGCCCGGTCTCCGACAGGTGGCCGCCGGCGCGGAAGCGGTAGAAGTACTCCCGGCCAGGTCGCAGTCCTCGCAGCTCGACGTGCACCGAGTGGGCCGAGCCCGGACGGGCGGTGGCGGCGCCCGTGCGCACCACCTGGCGGAAGCGCTCGTCCGTGGCGACCTGCCAGCCGACCTCGACGTCGCGGGACGGCATGCCGCCGCGTCCGTCGGGGGTGAGGGGGTCGGGCGCGAGGCGGGTCCACAGCACGAAGCCGTCCGCCGAGGGGTCGCCGGAGGCGACGCCCAGCGTGAACGGGTCCCGCACGGTGCGGACGGCGCGCGCGGGCGCCGCCGAGCTGGACGCGCCGGCGGACGCGGGCGAAAGCAGGCCGCCGGCTCCCGCGGCGGCGGCGATCAGGAACGCTCTGCGTGAGGGGGTATGCTCCACGTTCGCAAGTGCAGACGGCCCGGCTGACCCGCGGGCGAGTGCTCGATGTCGCCGGCGTGAACACCTCCGGGCCAGGCGGGTGGACTACCCGCCGTCATCGAACGCCCGTCGACGCCGGGGCGACCGGCTCCGGCATTCCACGCGAAATCTCCGCGTCCGGCCCGGCCGGGCGGGGGGAGGCCCGGCGGGTCAGGTCACTCTGCGTCTGCCGTACAGGGCGCTGGCGAGCAGGACGCCGATGATGGCGAGGATGATCTGCAGGATCAGCTCGATCCAGTCGATGCCCCTGGTGTTGGCGACACCCAGGGCGCCGGCGATGGCGGTGCCGATGAGGGCCGCGATGATGCCGATGACGATGGTCAGCCATATCGGGATGTTCTGCCGCCCGGGGATGAGGAGACGCGCGAGCACGCCTATCACCAGACCGACGACGATCGCGCTGATTATGCCGCTGACATGCATCTTCACACTCCGTTATTCGGTTGCTATCCGTATTCCCGAATACGGAACATCCGATACGTCGGTGCAGGTCAGAGCATGACATAGCGCCACATGTCAGGCGCGGGACGGCCGGGATGGCCGGGTCAGGAGGCCTCGCCGGACGTGGTGAGCGCCAGCTTCAGGTCGGCGCGCAGCGTCTCGGCGTCGTGGAAGTGGACGGCGGTCATGCCGGCCGACTCGGCTCCGTTGACGTTCACCAGACGGTCGTCCACGAACACGACGTCCTGCGGCCGGACCCCGAGCGCCGACGCCACCCTGAGGTAGATCTCGGCCTCGGGCTTCACCAGGCCCATGTGGCCGCTGTAGAAGCGGGCCTGCATGCCGGAGATCCACGGCAGCCGTTCGATGCCCTCGGCCACGCAGGCCGGGGCGTTGGACAGCAGCGCCACCGGCCGCCCGGACTCGCGCAGCTCCGACAGCAGCGCCACGGCGTCGTCGTTGGCATGGGTCCAGCTCTGGACGTCCAGCTCGACCAGGCGCGCGACCTCGGCGTCGCGGGCGCGGCGGTCCAGGACCTCCGACCAGTACGCTCCCGGCGTCAGGGTGCCGCGGTCGAACTCCAGCCTGTGCTCCCAGTAGCCCCGCCAGAACCGCTCGGCGTCGATGCCCGCGGCCCGCACCAGCTGCTCGCGGTCGGCCGCCGGCTGCGCATGGCACAGCACTTCTCCGTAGTCGAACAGCACCCACCTCATGATCGCGATCCTACCCAAATCAGGACGCGAGGAAGGGACGCACGTGGTCGTTCACGGCCCCGCAGGCCAGGTAGTTGCGCACGGTGTGGAAGTCGGCCCAGCTGATGTTGACGGTCTCGTCGCGGGTGACGCCGTCGAAGAACTTCTTCAGCTGCCCCGGGATGGCGGCGATGTCGTCCTTGTCGGCGATGTTGACCCACCGGCTGACGCCCTGGGGACGCGCGCCGCGGCCGGCCGCCGGCAGCGGCTGGAGCCGTTCGAAGACGACGTTGCGCATCGCGAGCGGGCTGCCGAGCGTGATGAACAGCTCGACCGACAGGTCTGGGTGGGCGCACAGCGCCTCGTAGGCGACCACGCTGCCCAGCGAGTGCGCGATGAGCACCTTGGGCCGGTTGCGGCGGATCGTGTCGGCCACGGCCTCGCGCGACCGCACCCGGGCCGCGGCCTGCGCGCCGGCGAGGTAGGCGGCGACCTCGGGGCAGAAGTCCTCGGCGAAGTCCTTGGCCTTGGGCCCGAGCCTCATCAGCAGCCATTCGGCGAACCGGTGGATCAGCCCGGTCAGCGTCTCGCCCGTCCTGGCCCCCACGCCGCCCATCTGCTCCATCCACCCGGCCAGCACGAGCTGGGAGGCGGGGTCCATCTTGCGCAGGTCGCGCTTGGTCGCCTGCGGCTTCTCCTCGCGCAGCAGGTGGGCATAGTAGGCGATCTCGCTGACATAGGACTGCCCGGCGTACGCGGCGCCGCCCGACAGCCCCTGGTGCAGGTAACGGTCCCACTTGGCCCGCATGGTCTCGGCCGCCCCCCGCGCCGACCCGGCGTCCAGGAAGTAGCGGTACTTGCCGATGCCGTGAACCCCCACGATGCTCGCCACCGCACGGCTCCCCACGTCGTGACGCATTCGGCCCGGCGATGCGGCCGGCCCCTGGAAAAGGGCCGGATGCGGCCGGCCCGGAGTACAGGGCCACTGTGCTCCAGCCATGCGATCTTCGCAAGCGGCTCCCGCCACGTGACAAGACACTGACCCGCCGGGAAGGGCCGGACAAACCAGTTGATCGAGGGCGGGGACGGGCGGCTACGCTGGAGGAATGCCCGGTCCTCTTCTCGTCCGCGGCTCGGTCGTCATTCCGGAGGCCGAGCTCTCCTGGCGTTTCTCGCGTTCGTCCGGGCCGGGCGGCCAGGGGGTCAACACCACCGACAGCCGGGTCGAGCTGAGCTTCGACCTAGGAGCCACCGAGGCGCTGCCCGCGCCGCTGAAGGCGCGCGCGCTCGAACGGCTCGCCTCCCGCCTGGTCGACGGCGTCATCACCGTCATCGCCTCGGAGTACCGCTCGCAGCTGCGCAACCGCGAGGCCGCCAGGGTGCGCCTGACCCACCTGCTCGAAAAGGCCGTCGCTCCCCCGCCGGCCAAGCGCCGCGCCACCAAGCCCTCCCGCGGCGCCGTCGAACGGCGGCTCACGGCCAAGAAGCACCGTTCCGACATCAAGCGCATGCGCCGCACCGACGACCGCTGACCTGCCGCGCGGGCAGGCGCGGCGGGCGGCCGTCGCGGCCAGGGCGACCGGCCCGCCACCCCGCCGCCCCGCGCCCGTCCGCCCGTCCGTCCGGGAAGGGCCGGAGCGTCAGACGCGGCGGTCCTCCATCTCCCAGATGTGGTCGATCACGTGCCAGGCCATGCGCCGGGCGGCGTAGCGGGCGGGCCAGCCGCGCGCGACCAGCGCCGAGCCGTCGGACGGCTTCGACAGCACCGCGGCGATGTCGTCGCGCATGGCCTCCAGCGCCGCCAGGTCGTCCATCGGGAAGGGCTTGTGCCGCACGCCGATCTTGCGCGCGTACGCGCGTTCGGCCTCCACCACGTGCGCGACCATCTTGTCGCGGTCGCGCCCGCCGCCGCGAGGGCCCTTGCGCAGCTCTTCGGGAGAGGCCGCGGTGACGTCGCCGAACACCTCCCAGGCGGCCCGCAGCAGCGCGGTGTCGCGCTCGGCCGTCGCGGCGGCGACCGGCAGGGCGTCGGCCTCGGGGACGGCCTGCGGGGCGCCGAAGTCGGTCGTCGAGCCGCCGGGCGGCCGCTCGACGACGGTGAAGGCGTCCGGGTCGAACGGCAGCCCGGCCCGCTCGGCAATCGCGCGGTAACGCGGGACGTACTCGGTCAGCGCCTCCAGGGCCGCCTCTTCGCCCTTGGCCACCCGGCACCACCCCGGCCAGTCCAAGGAGCAGGCGAAGACCTTCTTGGCGCCGATCTCCAGATACACATCGGTCATGCCGTCATCCTGCCCCGAGAACCTGACAGGACATGGCAGTCATTCCACCACGTGCGGCGAATCCACCAGATCGATGAGATCGGCCACCGAGTTCACCACGCGCGATGGCCGGAACGGGTAGCGGTCGATCTGGTCCTTGGTGGTCACCCCGGTGAGCACGAGGATGGTGTGCAGGCCGGCCTCCATGCCGGACACGATGTCGGTGTCCATCCGGTCGCCGATCATGGCGGTGCTCTCGCTGTGCCCGTCGATGGCGTTGATCGCGCTGCGCATCATCATCGGGTTCGGCTTGCCCACGAAGTACGGCTCGACGCCGGTCGCCTTGGTGATCATCGCGGCCACCGCGCCGCACGCCGGCAGCGACCCCTCGTTGGAGGGGCCGACGGCGTCGGGGTTGGTGGCGATGAAGCGGCTGCCCGCGTCAATGAGCCGGATGGCCTTGGTGATCGCCGTGAAGCTGTAGGTGCGGGTCTCGCCCAGCACCACGTAGTCGGGGGCGGTGTCGGTGAGGACGTACCCGACCTCGTGCAGGGCCGTGGTCAGGCCCGCCTCGCCGATCACGTACGCCGACCCGCCGGGGCGCTGGTCGTCCAGGAACCGGGCGGTGGCCAGCGCCGAGGTCCAGATCGACTCCGGCGGCACCTCCAGTCCCGCCCCGCGCAACCGCACCGACAGATCGCGCGGGGTGTAGATGGAGTTGTTGGTCAGGACGAGGAACCGCTTGCCCGAGTCGCGTAGCTTGCGGATGAACTCCTCCGCCCCGGGCACGGGGTTCCCTTCGTGGACGAGAACGCCGTCCATGTCCGACAGCCAGCATTCGATCGGCTTGCGTTCGTTCACCGTTCCCCCGCGTTCGGGCGTCACATATCCGTACCGGACCAGGATGACAGGTGCCCCGCGGACATTTCACCCACCGCCCGCTGACGTGCCCTATCATCCGCGGACGTGGAGCGTATAGAGATCGACGGACGCCCGCCCGAGGTCGGTGACCTGCTGCCCATGGCGACGCGCAACTACGGGCACTTCACGGCCATGCAGGTGCGCGACCGCAGTGCCAGAGGGCTGGACCTGCACCTGCGCCGACTGGACGGCGCGACCAGAGAGCTGTTCGGCCGGGGGCTCGACGGCGACCTCGTGCGCGACCGCGTCAGGCACGCGCTCGGCGATGACGTCCGGGACGCATCGGTGCGGGTCTACGTGCTCGGCCCGGAGCCGGCGCCCACCGGCGACGGCCCGTCCATCCTCGTGAGCGTCCGCCCGCCCCACGACCCTCCGGTCACCCCGCGCGGCCTCTGGCCGGCGGTCTATCAGCGGCCCGCGGCGCACCTCAAGCACGTCGGCGGCTTCGGCCAGACGTACCACCTGCGGCTGGCCGAGCGTGCCGGCTTCGACGAGGCGCTGCTCGTGGCGCCCGACGGCACGGTCGCGGAGGGCGCGATCACCAACGTCGGCTTCTGGGACGGCACTTCTGTCGTCTGGCCCGAGGCGCCGATGCTGCACGGGATCACGATGATGCTCCTGGAACGGGGCTTCGCCCGGCTGGGCGTGCCGGTCCGCCGCCAGGTCGTGTGCCTGGACGGCGCGGCCTCCTTCAGCGGAGCCTTCCTGTGCAACTCGTGGGGCGTCATGCCCGTCGGCAGGATCGGCAAGGTGACGTTCCCCGACGACCCGGCCTTGATGAGGACCCTGCACACCGCCCACGAGAGCAACCCGTGGGATCCCATCTAGGGCCTGGGGCGCTTCTGGCGCGGCACACACCAGCGCGGTGTCCGCTCACCTCCACCGTGCCGAGGGATTTCGTCGCCTCCGTGGATGCGTTCTCCGGCGCCGAAGCGGCCGGTCATCGGTACGGCGAAACCGGCGCCGCCCTTACGGCGGCCGGCCCGGCGAACGTTCGTGGACACCGCACCAGCCCATGCCCACGCCCCATCTCGTCCTCTGAGTCGATGGCCCAAGTGACCAGGCCGGGGAGCGGTCCTCATGCATCCCGCCTGGCGGGAACCGCGGCGATCTCTTCCAAGACCTTGGCACGCTTGGCAGCGATCTCGCGCAGCTCCGCGAGCACCGCCTTCTCCTCGGGACTGACCTTGGATTTCTTGCGCGCTCTGCCGCACACCGGTACCCGCGAAGATCCGGCTGCGCTGCCCATCGGTGTGTGCTTGCTCGTGCTCATGGCCGTACTCGGAGGGATGTGGATCTAGTCCGTCAGTGCGGGCGGAGCCGGGTTACGGGCCTCACAGGGTGGGAGGTTGATCGCAGGCCGGAGGCATTTCTTTCATTGTTGATCTTCAATGCAAAATACCGGCTGAATAACCGAGGTCAGTGGTCGTAGCGATCACGGACTTCCCGGACGGGTGGCGCGGCAGGCGGTGATGCGGTCGTCGCCGTGGACGAAGGCCAGGTCGGAGGTCGTCCCCACGAGATTGGTGGCGTGGGTGAGCGGCCGGTCAAGGGGAAACGCGCCAAGACGGCCGGTGTCCCGGTCGCGCGAGATGAGGTACCCGGGCAGCGGCCACGCGTTGTTCCAGTCGAACCCGCCGGAGTCGCCGTCGGGATGATGGCCGACCTCCATGGGGGAACTCCAGCGGCCTTCGCCGCCGGCCGGTCGCCAAGCGGCGTCCCGGTCCAGACGGAAGACGGGCAGCGGCGTGCCGTCCTGTGTGAAGAGGAACTCGTCGTCGCCCACCCCCGCGATGATGAAGCCCTCCGCCGCCCTACTGAACCAGGGCTGTATGTCGTCGTCCAGGGTGGTGTGCCGGGTGGTCAACGGACGTGTCCAGTTCCTCCGCAGCGTGCGCGGATCGAAGGAGTCGAGCCGCGCGCGCCCTTGCCCGCAATGGCTCAGTAGCAGCACGGCCCCGGATGTGGAGCCGAGCCGTCCCTCGCACCTCACCGCGTCGGCGGCCCGCGCCTGGACGCCGCCGGTTCGCACGTCGAGCGAGAGCAGCCCGGACTCCCGCTGGAAGACGACGACGCCGTACTCGGACACCAAGATCCGCGGGTGGTTCTTCCCGTGCAGCCCGAACGGGGGCAGCGTGTGCTGCCACAACGGACCGCCGGAGGCCAGGTCGTAGCCGTACAAGGTCCGATCGTACGATCCCACGACAAGGGTGTCGGTCGTGGCCCACGCGTTGGAAGAACGCGCGGAGGGGCGAATGGTGCGCCGGATCGCGCCTGTACCGGGATCATGCACGGTGATGGTCCCCTCCGGCGTTTCCGTGATCAGGTTCTCGTCGGACAGGAAGGAGAGCTCGGGCCTGTCCCCGGCGGGGACCGACCACGCCGCCTTCCACCCCACGAGTTCGAGCGGAGGCCGCGGGTCGTCGGCGACCGTGATCGCGGCGGCCACAGAGAGCGTCGCCAGGGCCCGGAGGCAACGACTGATCAGCACTTCCGGCGTCCCTCGCAGGAGACCGGCCGCCAGCCTCCCTGCGGCGCCTGCCGATAGTAGGCCCGGTAGCGGGCGGCCTCGCCGCTCAATCGGAACGGCCCTCCATCCGGCCCCTTGATCACGACCTCTTCCGTACGGTCGTCCGCGAGCACCGTGACCAGGAGGTCGAACTCGTAATATGCCTTCTTGCCGGTGAAGCTCAGGATGAGCGTGACCCGCTCGTCCCGTTTCAGGTCGATCTGCTACTTCCGGAAGTACGCGGTGTCCCCATCGGTCGTGAACCGAGGCGCGGGCCGGTCGAGGTCGGCGGCCATCTCGACGGTGTCCGCCTCACCGCTGCCGGTGATGGCGATCAGGCGGGCGCCCTCCGACACCGGCATGCGGGCGAGGACCCGCGGCTCGATGTCCACGATGCGCAGGCTGCTGCGGTTCCCGGTCAGCACGAGGGTGACGTCCATGCTGTCGATCAGGGCCATCCGGTGGCGCGCCAGCACCGCGTCACGCTGCTTGTCCGCGTGGACGGCCAGCATGAACGCCCGGTCCTCAGGGTCGGTCACCGGTTCACGCAGGACGGTGTCGCGCTCGGAGTAGTCGACGGCCACGTGACCGACGGTGATCGGGGCGGCCCCGCGCACCCGCTCGACCGTGTCGGAGCCGTTCGCGTTGTACCACCCGGTGAACACGACGCCGAACGCGGCCAGAATCACGGCGCTGGCGATCCCCGCCAGCCACGCCCGCAGTCCTTTCTGCGGGGCGGGATCAGACGCCTCGGCCCCCTCCTGCCGCTGGGCCGCGACATCGAGGCCGGCCGATGTGCGCTTCTTCCGGCGCCCTCTTCCCATGGGAACGCGTTCCCTCCCCGATCGTCGAGACCAGAGTAAGCACGATCTTGAGCGCGTCCGAGTGGTTTCCGGTTATTCACGCCTGTCGGCGAGCGTGTCCGGTGTGTCCTGCGGATCCGCTCCTCACTCGTGCGACAGGAGGACCGCATGGTGGAAACTCAGGCGCATGCTCAGCCCGGCACCCCAGACCCGCCCACAGCCGCAATGGTGGCCAGGGCGGCGAGGCTGTCGCGTTCGAAGTAGCCGCCGTTCCCGCTGACCCAGGCGAGGGCACCATCCACGGATCTCCGGCGTGGGACACTACGCGCCGGGGGCGAGGGCCTCCAGGGCTTCTTCGGCGCGGCGCATCGAGACCTCGGGGTCGGCGTCCGGGGAGCCGATCGCGGGGTCGAAGTTGAGGTCGTGGAAGATCTCGGTGACCCCGGTGGCGGCCAGCGCGGCGACGTCCGCCCGGATCTCTTCCAGCGACCCGGTCAGCGGGGCCCGGCCGTCCTGTCCCGCCTCGCGCACCTTGGTGACGCCCCGGCAGACGAACCGCAGCGCGCCGGGATCGCGTCCGGCGGCCCGGGCCGCCTCCTTTACAATGTAGATCTGTTCGTCGATGGACGACAGGTCCGCCCGGCTGGAGCTGATCCAGCCGTCGGCCAGCTCGCCCGCCCGCCGCAGCGCCACCTCGGCCGTCCCGCCCAGCAGCACCGCCGGCGCCGTCCGTGGCCGCGGGTCCATGTGCGAGGGCGCGACCTCGTAGAACTCCCCCTTGTGGGAGACGATGTCGTCGTGCCAGAAGCGCCGCAGCACCTGCAGGTACTCGACGGCGCGGCGTCCCCGGCCCTCCAGCGGCATCCCGGAGGCGACGAACTCCTCCGGCAGCCAGCCCAGGCCGAGCCCGGCGTCCAGCCGGCCGCCCGAGACCTCCTGCAGTGTGGCGAGTTGCTTGGCCAGCAGGGCGGGAGAGAAGAACGGCATGTTCAGCACGGCGACGCCGAGCCGGACGCGCTCGGTCACGCCCGCGAGATAGGACAGGGTGACGACGGGATCCTGCACGCTGCGGTACACCGGGCCCATCGGGTGGCCGACCGGGTAGAGCAGCCGCTGGAAGGTCCACAGCGAGTCGTAGCCGAGCTCCTCCGCGCGCCGCGCCACGCGCAGCATGTTGGCGGGCGTCGCCCACGAGCCCGAGAGGGGTACTCCGAAGCCGATCCTCATGACTTCACCCTACGGGCACGCCCGTACGTAGATTGGACCGGTGACCGTACATGGCGGGGATGAGGCGACGAGCACCGGTGACCGTGCAGCGAGAAGGTGAGGCGGCCGACACCGCGCCACAGATCAGGGACACCGCTGCCGGCCTCGCCGGGCGGCTGGCCGAGCTGGCGAGGGCGCACGGCGGAGGGGCCGCGGCGGCGGTGCTGAAGAACACCGGGGTGACGGTCGTGCGGGCCGGCGGCGTGGTGGTCAAGGCGCATCCGCCCGGCGTCGACGAGGCGGCGCTGACCGCGCGCCTGCGGGCCGCGGCCTCGCTGCCCGGGGTGCTGCTGCCGCCGCTCGCCGAGCGGCCGGAACGGCTGGAGGGACGCCTGGTGACGGTGTGGCCCGCGGGCGAGCCGGTGGACCCCGCCGATCCGGTGGGCGCGCCGTGGGAGGCCGCGGCCGTGCTGCTCGCCCGGCTGCACGCCGCGCCGGTGACCGTGCCGGCGCTTCCCCCTGCCGGGGGACCGGCCCGGCTCGCCCGCGCCATCGGCCGGTTGAGCGGCCTGGACGGCGCACTCGCCGGCCCCACGGCGACCATCCTGGCGGCCTTCCACAGCCTTCCCACCGCCTTCCCCCCTTCGCCCCCCGGCTCCCCCGCGCCGCCGCCCGGCGGGGCCGCGCACGCCGGAACCGTGGCACGGGAGGGTTCCGCGCGCGCCGGGACCCCCGCCCGGGACGGTTCCGCGCGCGCCGGGACCGCTGCCCTGAGAGGGCTCACCCACGGGGACTTCCATCTGGGGCAGGTCGTCCGGTACGAGGGCGAGTGGGTGCTCATCGACGTCGACGACCTGGGCGCCGGTGACCCGGCGTGGGATCTGGCCCGCCCGGCGGCCTGGTACGCCACCGGCCTGCTCTCCCCCGACCTGTGGGGGCGCTTCCTGCCGGCTTACCTGGACGCCGGCGGAACGGCCGTGTCCGCCGCCGATCCGTGGCGGGAACTCGACGTCCCGGCCCGCGCGTTGACGGTCCAGTTGGCGGCCACGGCTGTGGCGGCGGCGGGTGCGGAGGGCCGTCCTCTCGACGAAGTAGAGCGAGCCCTCGTCTCCTCCTGCGGGAGGATCGCACACGCCGCGACGGCGCAGTAGGGTCGCCTCCGGACCACTCGAAGGAGATCGACTCCATGCGTTGCCCGAAGTGCAGCGGTACCATGCGGACCTACGACCGCAACGGCGTCCACATCGAGCAGTGTGAGAACTGCCGCGGCATCTTCCTCGACTACGGCGAGCTTGAGACCCTGTCTCGCATCGAGAGCCAGTGGGCCCAGCAGCAGTACGCCGCGCCGCCCCCCGTGCACGGCGGCCCGGCCTGGGGCGCGCCGCACCACGGCCGCCACGGCCATCACCAGCGCAGCTGGGTCGGCATGCTCTTCTCCAGCTGAGCACCGCACCGGCATCGCGGCCCGGACGGCGCGCGACGCCGTCCCCACCGGCCGCCGTCACGCACGTGACGGCGGCCGGCACGCACGTGACAGCGGCCCGCACGCATGTGACCTGGCCCGGCGTGCGCGGCCGTGTGAACGGGCACGATCGGCCCTCGTTCGCCGTGTGAGCTACGTCCCTCCGCGGGTGCCCCAGCACGTCGGCGTGGCCGGCCCCCGCAACAGCGGCGTTCGGCGTTCGTCTGCAGGTCGGGCCTCGGGTGTGGTCAGTCGGTGGCGCGGAAGATCAGGAGGGTGCGCGGGCGTTTGCCCAGCACCACCGGTCCCGGCACCGTGAACGTCTCTCCGTCGCGCGCCAGCCTGATCTCGCCCGCCGGGTCCCCGGGCGCGGCGAGCCGCAGGGTGTCGGCCCGCCACCGGGTGTAGTGCCGCGACAGGCCCACCCCGCCGGAGATCGTGCTCACCATGGCGCGCAGGCGCGGCAGCCGTCCGGCGGCCGTCAGCATGCGGATGTCCAGCACGCCGTCCTCCAGTCTGTTCCTGCGGGTCGGCGCGATGCCGCGCGACTCGTAGGCGCAGTTGCCGACGAACAGCAGCCACACCCTGCGGCGGACGCCGTCGACGACCAGTTCGAGCGGGCGGCGGTCGCGCATGAGCACCTGGGCCATGGCGATCACCAGCGCCGGCCATTTGCCGAGCTTGTCCTCCCATTCCTCCCTGCGGTCGACGACCAGCGGGTAGATGCCGGCGCCCGCGGTGTTGAGGAACACCCGGTCGCCGACCTCTCCGACGTCCACGGCCGCCACCTGGCCCGACCGGTAGGCGGCGGCCGCCTCCTCGATGGTCTCGATGCCGAGCGTGCGGGCGAAGTGGTCGAACGTGCCGGCCGGAATGGGGAGCAGCGGGACGCCGTGCTCGATCGCCGCCTGCGCCCCGCAGTTCATCGTGCCGTCCCCGCCGGCGACGGCCAGCACCCGGGCCCGCTTGGCGGCCTCTCGCAGACGCCGCATCACGTCCTCGCCGGGCTCGGTCTCGACGACCTCGGCCCTGGGCAGCGCCTTGCGCACAGCGGCGGCGGTGCACGGGTCGTGCCCCGCGGCGTTGTTCACCACGGCGACGACCCCCTCGCCGTCGGGGTCGAGGTCGTGCAGCGGGGCGGTGGCGGCGGCGCGGGCCTCGCCGATGACCGTCCGCCCCGGCCACAGGCGCCTGGTGACCAGCGCCGCGGTCACGCCGAGCGCCGTCCCGGCGAGCACGTCGCCGGGATAGTGCACGCCGGTGTAGACGCGGGAGAAGCACACCGCGCCCGCGGTGACGGCGACCGGCACGGCGACCTTGGCGGGTGCCTCCAGCGCCACGGCGGCGGCGAACGCGGCCGCCGAGGCGGAGTGCCCCGACGGGAAGGAGTGCGAGGAGGGGATCCGGCCGAGGCGCGCCAGCGGGAAGTCGACGATGGAGGGCCGCGCCCGGCCGAACGCCCGCTTGCCGAGCAGGTTGACCACGGGGCTGGCCAGGCTGATCGCCAGCATCCCCCGCATGGCGGCGCGCCGCATGCGCCTGCGGCCGGTCAGCGCGAGGCCGCCGGCGACGGCGGCCCACAGCAGGGAGTTGTCCGCGGCGCGCGACAGGCGCGGCAGGACGAGGTCGAAGCCGGGAAGGTGCGCGTCGGCCACCGACCTGAACAGCCGCCGGTCGAGGGTGCCGAGCCGCTTGCGCACCCCTGTTCCGCTGGAGCTGGCGTTCCACATGCCTTCGTTAGTGCCCACACCAGGCGCGCCCAGTCACACCAGCCAGCCCGGCACGTGGGCGGCGTCGCACGTACATGGCAGCGTCGCACGCGGGCGCGCGGACGGCCTCGCGCGTGGGCGGCGTCGCGCTTGGGCGGGGCGCCTCAGCGCCCGGACAGGGTGCCCGGCTCGGCGGCGGCGCGGAAGGGGGGCGCGTCCACGGGGGCGTCGCGGCCGAGGGCGGCGCGCAGCACCTCGTCGACGTCGAGCTCCAGGACGCGGGTGCGCTCGCCCACGACCGCCTCGCGCGGGTGCACCCCGGCGTCGCCGAACGCCGCGCGGAAGAACCGCTCCTCCCCCAGCAGGCGGCACAGCAGGCGCACCCTGGCGTACAGCGGCGGGAACTCGTCGGGGCCGGCGCCCGGCCGCGCGGGCTCGTGCTCCGCCGGCGCCCCTGGCCGGGCCTGCCGCGGCTCCAGATCACCACTCACGCACGCCTCCTGTTAACTCAGTGTGTCGTCATGGTGACATCATTGAGCCGGTGAACGCGGCTGACGGCTCCCTGGGGAAGAGAATTCTTCCACTCAGAGTGACCACCGTACCGACGGAAGTAACCCGTCCCGGCGCCCCGCGACACCCCAGAGCGGGTGACGGTGACACCCGGCCGGCCCGGTCAGGGCTGGTCAGGGCTGGTCAGGGCGGCGGTCGAAGGCCGACAGGAGGCGGTCGGCGGCCAGGGAGGGGGTCAGGGAGCCTTCGAGGACCTCGCGTTCGACCTCGGCGGTGATGGCGGCCACCGCGGGGTCGTCGGTGAGGCGGGCGAGCAGGCGGTCGCGCACGAGGGTCCAGGTCCAGCCGACCTGCTGGCGGCGGCGCTTGGCGGCGAGCTCGCCGGAGGCCTCCAGCAGGTCCTGATGGCCGACGATCCGCCGCCACAGCTCGGGCAGGCCGGCGCCTTCCAGGGCGCTGCACGTGAGGACGGGGGTGTCCCAGCCGCCGCCGCCCGCCCGCAGCAGCCGCAGCGCGCCGGACAGTTCGCGGGCGGCCTTGCGGGCGTCCATCTCGTGCGGGCCGTCGGCCTTGTTGACCGCGATGACGTCCGCCAGCTCCAGCACCCCCTTCTTGATGCCCTGGAGCTGGTCGCCGGTGCGGGCGAGGGTGAGCAGCAGGAAGGTGTCCACCATCTCGGCGACGGCGGTCTCGGACTGGCCGACGCCCACCGTCTCCACCAGCACCACGTCGAATCCGGCCGCCTCGACGACGACCATGGCCTCGCGGGTGGCCTTGGTGACGCCGCCGAGGGTGCCGGAGGTGGGCGAGGGCCGGATGTAGGCGGCGGGGTCGGCCGACAGCCGCGCCATGCGCGTCTTGTCGCCGAGGATGCTGCCGCCGGTGCGGGTGGAGGAGGGGTCCACGGCGAGCACGGCGACGCGGTGCCCCTCGCCGGTGAGGTGGACGCCGAGGGCGTCGATGAAGGTGGACTTGCCGACGCCGGGCACGCCGGTCACCCCGACGCGCCTGGCCTTGCCGGACAGCGGCGTCAGCTCGACGAGCAGCCGCTGGGCCAGCTCCCGGTGGTCGGCCCGGGTGGACTCGACGAGGGTGATGGCACGGGCGATCCACCCGACGGCGCCCTCGCGGACGCCCTGGACGTAGTCCTCAAGCGACGGCATTGGCCCCTTCCGGTCCTAGGTGGCGTGGCCGAGCCGGCCGGACAGCTCGCGCATCAGGTCCAGCGCCGCCTCGGCGATGACCGTGCCGGGCGGGAAGATCGCGCTCGCCCCCGCCCGCCGCAGCGCCTCGAAGTCGCCCGGAGGGATCACCCCGCCCACGACGATCATGATGTCGTCGCGGCCGAGCCCGGCGAGGCGCTCGCGCAGCTCGGGCACCAGCGCCAGGTGCCCGGCCGCCAGCGAGGACACGCCGACGACGTGCACGTCCGCCTCGACGGCCTGGCGGGCCACCTCGGCCGGGGTCTGGAACAGCGGGCCCACGTCGACGTCGAAGCCGAGGTCGGCGAAGGCCGTGGCGATGACCTTCTGGCCGCGGTCGTGCCCGTCCTGGCCGATCTTGGCGACCAGGATGCGCGGCCGGCGGCCCTCCTCGCGCTCGAACGCCGCGCAGGCCGCCCGGACCTTCTCGATGCCGGCGGCGTCGCCCGCCTCGTCGCGGTACACCCCTGAGATGGTACGGATCTGACCGGCGTGCCGCCCGAAGATCTTCTCCAGCGCGTCGGAGATCTCGCCCACCGTGGCCTTGGCCCGCGCCGCCTGGACGGCCAGGTCGAGCAGGTTGCCGTCGGCGGCGGCGCCGCGGGTGAGGGCGTCCAGGGCGTCGCGGCAGGCCCGCTCGTCGCGTTCCTCGCGCAGGCGGCGCAGCTTGTCGATCTGCTGGGCGCGGACCGCGGTGTTGTCGACCTTGAGCACCTCGATGTCCTCGTCGGAGCCGGTGCGGTACTTGTTGACGCCGATGACCGGCTGCCGGCCGGAGTCGATGCGCGCCTGGGTGCGGGCGGCGGCCTCCTCGATGCGCAGCTTGGGCAGCCCGGCGTCGATGGCCTTGGCCATGCCGCCCGCCCGTTCGACCTCCTGGATGTGGCCCCACGCGGCGCGGGCCAGCTCGTAGGTGAGCCGCTCGACGTACGCGCTGCCGCCCCACGGGTCGATCACCCGGCAGGTGCCGGACTCCTGCTGGAGCAGCAGCTGGGTGTTGCGGGCGACGCGGGCGGAGAAGTCGGTGGGCAGCGCCAGCGCCTCGTCCAGGGCGTTGGTGTGCAGGGACTGGGTGTGCCCCTGGGTGGCCGCCATGGCCTCCACGCAGGTGCGCACGACGTTGTTGAAGACGTCCTGCGCGGTCAGCGACCAGCCGGAGGTCTGGGAGTGGGTGCGCAGCGACAGCGACTTGGGGTCGCGGGCGCCGAAGCCCTTGACCAGGGTGGCCCACAGCAGCCGCGCGGCGCGCAGCTTGGCGACCTCCATGAAGAAGTTCATGCCGATGCACCAGAAGAACGACAGGCGCGGCGCGAACGCGTCGACGTCCATCCCGGCCTGCACTCCCGCCCGGAGGTACTCGACCCCGTCGGCGAGGGTGTACGCCAGCTCCAGGTCGCAGGTGGCCCCGGCCTCCTGGATGTGGTAGCCGGAGATCGAGATGGAGTTGAACTTCGGCATCCGCCGGGAGGTGTAGGAGAAGATGTCGGAGATGATCCGCATCGACGGCCCGGGCGGGTAGATGTAGGTGTTGCGGACCATGAACTCTTTGAGGATGTCGTTCTGGATGGTCCCGGCGAGCTGCTCGGGGGCCACTCCCTGCTCCTCGGCGGCGACGATGTACAGCGCGAGCACCGGGAGCACCGCGCCGTTCATGGTCATGGACACGCTCATGCGGTCGAGCGGGATGCCGTCGAACAGCTGCCGCATGTCGTAGATCGAGTCGATGGCCACGCCGGCCATGCCGACGTCGCCGGCCACGCGCGGGTGGTCGGAGTCGTAGCCGCGGTGGGTGGCCAGGTCGAAGGCGACCGACAGGCCCTTCTGGCCGGCGGCCAGGTTGCGCCGGTAGAAGGCGTTGGACTGCTCGGCGGTGGAGAACCCGGCGTACTGCCTGATCGTCCACGGCTGGTTGACGTACATCGTCGGGTAGGGGCCGCGCAGGTACGGCGCCATGCCGGGGTAGGTGGACAGAAAGTCCAGGCCGTCGAGGTCCCCGGCGGTGTAGAGCGGCTTGACGCCGATGCCCTCAGGGGTGTCCCACACCAGGTCGGCGGGGTCCTTGCCGACCTGGTCGCGCACGGCCCGCGCCCAGCTCGCCAGGTCGCCCCGCGGGCCGCCCGTTCCCTGCGGGGGCGGCGCGGCCGCGGACGCCGTCAGCGGCACCTGCGCGAAGTCGGGAATCACGGTGCGACCCCCAGGTCGTCGAAGGTGGTGCGGAGCACGTCGAGCGCGTCTCCGCCGGTGTGCAGGACGGCGTCCACGCCCTCATAGTGGCCCTTCCCCGCCAGCCAGACCTTGCGCGCCCCCGCCGCCGCCAGTGCGGCGGCGACCGCCTGGGCGTGCTCGGCGTACAGCGCGTCGCTGGAGCACAGGCAGGCGACGGCGGCGCCGCTGCGGGCGAACGCCGCGGCGATCGCCGCGGGGTCGGTGCTCGCGCCGCCGGTGACGGTGGCGATGCCGCCGGCCTGGAACAGGTTGGCGGCGAAGGAGGCGCGCGCGGTGTGCGCGGCCGCGGGGCCGATGGCGGCGAGGAACACCAGGGGCCGCTCGGGCGCCCGGTCGGCCCGGTCGCGCAGGGCCTCGAACTGCTCGGCGTAGTGGACCCGGGGCAGGCCGCCCCCGGCGGGCTCGGGCGCCGGCTCGCGGACGGGGCGCCGCTCGTCCAGGTGGGGGAACTCGCTGACGCCGGTGATCGGCTGCCTGCGCAGGGCGATGTCGCGGGAGCGGCGGGCCCAGGTGGCGGCCAGGCGCTCGGGGATGAGCCGTTCGAGCGCCGCCTCGGCGCCGCCGGCCCGTTCGATCTGCTGGAACCACTCCCACGCCTTGCCCGCCAGGTCGGCGGTGAGCCGCTCGGCGTACCAGGAGCCGCCGGCGGGGTCGGTGACGCGGGCCACGCCGGCCTCCTCGACCAGCAGGGAGTGGGTGTTGCGGGCGATGCGCCGGGCGAAGGCGTCGGGCAGGCCGAGGCGGGCGTCGAAGGGCTGGACGGTGACGGCGTCCGCGCCGCCGACGCCGGCGCCGAAGCAGGCGAGGGTCGTGCGGAGCATGTTCACCCACGGGTCACGGGCGGTCATCATCGCCGAGGAGGTGACCGCGTGCTGGAGCTGGCCGCCCAGCTCGGGCGCGCCGCAGGCCTCGGCGACGCGGGCCCAGAGCATGCGGGCGGCGCGGAACTTGGCGATCGTGAGGAACTGGTCGGCGGTGGCGGCGTAGCGGAACTCGAGCTGCCCGAGCGCCTCCTCCAGCGTCAGGCCGCCGTCGGTGAGGGCGCGCAGGTAGGCGACGCCGGTGGCCAGGGAGCAGCCGAGCTCTTCGGCGTCGGCGCCGCCCGCGTCGTGGTAGGGGGTGGCGTCGACGGTGATCGCGCGCAGGGAGGGGACCTGCCGGGCGCGCCGGGCCAGGGCGACGGCGTCCTCCAGCGGCGCGGGCCGCCCGGTCCTGGCGCGCAGGCCGATCGGGTCGGCGCCGAGGTTGCCGCCCGCCGGGGCGGTGCCGCGCTCGCCGGCCAGGCGCAGGTAGGCCTCGGCGGCCTGCCGCGTGTCCGCTCCGGCGGAAAGGACGACGGGGGCGAGGTCGAGGTAGACCCCGTCGAGCGCCTGCGGCAGGGCGGAGGGGTCGAGCCCGCCGTCGCCGAGGACCAGCCACAGCGAGGTGACGCCGTTCTCCAGGTCGGCGAGCACCGCCTCGCGGGTGACGGCGGGGACGGGGTGGGCGTGGCGCTGGCGCACGTCCCAGCCGGACGGCGCGCCGCCGGCGGCGCGGGCGCCGCGGACGTAGGGCGCGAACCCGGGGAGCCCGGGGTCGCCGGGCAGGTCGGAGGCGTCGTAGAGCGGCCGGAGCGTCACGCCGTCGTAGGTCGTGTGCGCCAGCGCCTCCTCGGGGGAGCCGACGTCGGCGCCGGACCTGCGCAGCACGCTCACGGCCGCCCGCCGCCACTCCTCGCGCGTGCCGGGCGGGAAGCCGGCCCCCGGTCGGAACTCCTCATGCTGCACGGTCATGACATGGATCGTAGGTGGTGGCGCGGCGGGAGCGTCACCGGCCCTGGCCGTGGCCGCCGGGCGGACGGGCGAGGCCCGGCGGCGGCGTGCGGCCCCGCGTGCCGCCCGGCGGCCGGCGGTGCTCAGGTGATGGGGGCCTCGAAGGCCGCGTCCCAGGTGTGCTCGCCGACGATGCCGTCGACGTCCAGCTTCTGCTGCTTCTGGAAGTCGCGGCAGACCGCCTTGGACGCCGGGCCGTAGGCGCCGTCCACGTCGATGGTGAAGCCGCGCTTGTCCATCTGGGACTGCCAGGTGCGCACGTCCTCGCCGCGCATGATCGGCGGGTACTTCAGCAGCCTGCCCGGCCACTGCGGGTGGTCCTGCGGAGGGGTCGACGGGCCGGTCCCGCCGTCGCCGGGGCGGGGCGCCCCCTTGCGCACCCACGCGTACAGCGGCTCGCCGGGGCAGTCGGTGGAGTAGCCGTCGCGGTGCCCCTTGATCTCCTTGCCGGCGCCGCCGCGCTCACGCAGGTACTCGATGGCGTCCACGATGCCTTCGAGCATGGCGTCCGGCGGCTGCACCAGGCCGCTGTCGCCCACCAGGCCGAGGACGGCGTAGTGGGCGCTGTTCAGGCCGGCGCCGTTGGCGGCGGGCAGGTGGTGGGCGCCGCGCCCGACGAAGACCTTGCGGTGGGGGCAGACGACCATGCTGTAGCCGATGTCCAGCCAGCCGTTGCCGTCCATGTGGAAGTTCTGGATGGACTTCACCATGGCGACGCACTTGGCGTGGTCGTTCACGATCGCGGGGTCGACCCGGCCGCCGGTGTAGTGCACCTTGACGCCTCGGTTCGAGGTCACCGTCGAGTAGGAGCCGCGCGGGGCGCGAGCGCCCCAGGCTTCGCGCGACACGAGGTCGATTGCCACTGACTTCTCCTGGGGGACGAACGCGTTCTGCGGACTCAGGGCCCACTGTCCACCGGTAGCGACGTCAAACCGCCTCTTAGTGGTTCCCAGTGCAGTGAATCCGTATGGCCACCCTAACCAGCACTACATGAGCACATGGCGTAATTCGTTAATTACGCATAGGAAGTCGCAGCATTCGGGCAGATTTCGCGGGACGCGGCCGCCTTCAGGCCGCTCCCCAGAAGGGGCCGACGAGGCCGAGTTCGTGGAACAGGGCCCGCGCCTCGTCGGGGGTGCGGCGGCGGTACTCCCTGGTGAGCCGGCCGGCGTACCAGCGGGTGGCCAGCAGCCACAGCGTCCGCATGTCGAGGATCGCGCCGCGCGGGCTGTGGTTCTGGCGCAGCCAGCGGCCGACGTGCTCCTCCGAGCAGAACAGCGACTGGTGCGCGCAGGAGTACAGCACGTCGTCCCACATGCGCGGGATGGGGACCAGGAAGTGCGCGACCAGGTCGACGGGCGGGTGCCCGTCGGGGCACACGTCGACCGCGAGCGCCCTGCCGCAGCCCGGGCAGTGCGTCGCCACCAGGCAGGGACGGCCGACGAGCGAGGGGATGGCGAAGGAGTCCCAGGCGCAGCCGCCCCACCACTTCACCCGCTCGTCGGTGACCACGAAGCCGAGGGACCGGGCCGCCCAGGGGTGGGCCATGAGGATGCGGCGCCGTCCGGTGTCCAGGACGAGCAGGTGGGCGTCGTGCAGCGCCCCGAGCGCGTCCAGCGCCCCGGCCGTGTCCACCCCGAACTCGGCGGCCACGTCCTCCGGACGCGGCGGCTCCCCTCGTTCGGCGAACCACTGGTAGACGAACACCCGCACGTCCGCAAGATCGCGCATGCGTCTGACGTACCCGGCCCGGGATGGGTCGATGCCACGGGCGGGGAGCGGGGGGAGAGCGCGCCACCGCCTGAGCTGCTTATAGCTATATTTCGGTATTCAGGGTGATGCATAGTGCGGCATCACCTGGACCGGAAGCCATGTGTCGAATACGTAAACCATCCGATGCGCCGCACAGAGGGCGAAACCACAATCGCAGGGTGGCCAACCCGTCCGCCGACCTGATTCCCGTCGTCTTCCATCGCTGGGCCGCCGTGGCCCCCTCCGAGAGCGGCGTCACGGCCCACCTGGACCCGTTCGGCGGCGCGGCCACCACCTGGCCGTACACCCGCTGGACCTCGGAGGAGCGCGAGATCGGCTTCCCCGCGACCGAGCTGGTCCCCTCGTGGACGGCCGCCACGCCGCCCGGCTCGTGGCTGCGCGTCCAGCTCCAGGCGCGCACCGTCACCGGCGGGCTGACCAAGTGGTACGACATGGGGCACTGGGCCGAGGGTGACGGCGACATCCACCGCACCTCGCTGCCGGGTCAGGGCGACGAGGACGGCGACGTCGCCGTGGACACCTTCGTCGCCCGCCGGCCGGTCTCCGCCTACCGCCTGCGGATCACGCTGCACGGCCCGGGGGCCGCCGTGCGCTCGGTCGGCGTGATGGCCTCGGCGCTGCCCACGCGCGCCGGCGTCCCGGCCAGCCCGCCCGGCGAGGCCGCCGGGGTCGAGCTCGGCGTGCCCCCGCGTTCGCAGCGCACCCACGCCGGCCACTACCCCGAATGGGGCGGCGGGGGCGAGGCCTGGTGCAGCCCGGCGTCGACGACGATGGTGCTGCAATACTGGGGACGCGGGCCCGGCCCCGACGAGCTGCGGTTCGTCGACCCGGCCGACCCGTGCCCCGCCGTGGACCACGCGGCGCGCGACATGTACGACCACAGCTACCAGGGCACCGGCAACTGGCCGTTCAGCGTCGCCTACGCGGGGCGGTACGGGCTGAGCGGTTTCGTCACCCGCCTGCGCTCGCTGGCCGAAGTGGAACGCTTCATCGCGGCCGGCATCCCGCTGATCACCTCCCAGTCGTTCAAGGAGCACGAGCTGCCCGGCTCGGGCTACTCCACGCGCGGCCACCTGATGGTCGTCATCGGGTTCACCGCCGGCGGGGACGTCATCGCCAACGACCCGGCGGGCGCGTCCGACGAGACGGTCAAGAGAATCTATCCACGGGCCGCGTTCGAGAACGTCTGGTTACGCAGCACCAGCAGCGGGGGAATCGTCCATGTCATCCACCCGCACGACATCCCACTCCCATCCTCAGAGGGCAACTGGTGATCCCATCTCCTATCACTGCCGTTGACGTCGCACGCGTGGACGACCGCCCGTTCTGGGTTGAGGTCGTGCCAACCAGCGCCGGTGAGGAGGTCTGGTGGGACGAGCCGCGCCCGGCCGAGGGCGGGCGGCGGTGCGTCGTGCGGCGCGACCCCGGCGGAGCCGTCCACGACGTCCTGCCGCCGGGCTGGAACGCCCGCAACCGGGTGATCGAGTACGGCGGCCGCTCCTGGCGGCCGCTCCCGGGCGGCGGGCTGGTCTTCACCAACTGGCAGGACCAGCGGCTGTACGTCCTGCGGCCGGGCGGCGACCCGGCGCCGCTCACCCCGCCGGGCGCGTCCCGCTACGCCGACCTCGTCGTGCACGGCGAGGAGGTGTGGTGCGTGCGCGAGACCAAGGACGAGCGCGACCTGGTCGCCGTGCCGCTGGACGGCGGCCCGGCGCGCGTGGTGGTCAAGGCGCAGCACTTCATCTTCAACCCCCGCCTGTCCCCCGGCGGCGGCCAGATCGCCTGGATCGGCTACGACCACCCCGCCATGCCGTGGGACGGCACCTCGCTGTGCGTGGCCCCGCTGCGCGAGGACGGCACCGCCGGGCCGCACCGCGTCGTGGCCGGGGGGCCCGAGGAGGCGGTGGCGCAGGCCGAGTGGCGCGACGACGACTCCCTGTACGCCGTGACCGACCCGACCGGCTGGTGGAACCTCCACCTGGTCACCCTCGACGGAGCCCCGCCGCGCAACCTCACCCCGCTGCCGGAGGAGTTCGGCGACGCGGCCTGGAAGCTCGGCTACCAGTGGTTCACGCTCGCCGGCGACCGCGTCGTCACCGTGCACGGCACGGCCGACGGCAAGCGGCTCGGCGTGCTGGACCCGGCCACCGGCGAGATCGCCGACGTGGGCGGCTCCTACACCTACTGGGCCCCGGCCCTGTCGGCCTCGCCCGGCGGCGGCGCCGTCGTCGGTGTCGGCGGTTCGCCGCACAAGCCGTTCGAGGTGGTCCGCGTCGACCTGGAGACCGGCGGGCGCGAGGTGCTGTCCCGCCCCAAGCGCCTGCCCGACCCGGCGGTGCTGCCGACGCCGAGCGCGATGGTCTTCGACGGCGTGCACGCCCACGTGTACCCGCCGGCCGGCGCCGTGGACGGCGCCCCGTCCCCGTACGTGATGTTCGTGCACGGCGGCCCGACCGGGTCCAGCCCGATGGTGTTCGACCTGGAGATCGCCTACTTCACCAGCAGGGGCATCGGCGTCGCCGAGGTCAACTACGGCGGCTCCACCGGGTACGGCCGGGCGTACCGCGAGCGGCTGCGCCACAACTGGGGCGTCGTGGACGTGCGCGACAGCGAGGCCGTCGCCCGCGGCCTGATCGCCGCAGGGCTCGCCGACCCCGGGCGCGTCGCCATCCGCGGCGGCAGCGCGGGCGGGTGGACGTCGGTCGCCGCGCTCGTGCACAGCGACGTCTTCCGCGGCGCGGTGGCCCACTACGCCATCACCGATCCGGAGGGCTGGGCGCGGGAGACCCACGACTTCGAGTCCCGCTACCTCGACGGGCTCATCGGACCGCTGCCCGAGACCCGGCAGCGCTACCTGGACCGCTCCCCCACGCTGCACGCGGGGCGGGCGTCCGGGCCGGCGCTGCTGATGCACGGCCTGGAGGACGCCATCGTCGACCCCGGCCAGGCCGAGCGCTTCATCGCCGCCCTGGACGAGCACGGCGGGCGGTGGGCGTATCTGACCTTCCCCGGGGAACAGCACGGCTGGCGGCGGGAGGAGACGATCGTCACGGCGCTGGAGGCCGAGCTGGCGTTCTACGGGCTGATCTTCGGCTTCCCCACCCCCGAGGTGCCGCCGCTGGCGCTGAAAGGAAGAACGTGACCGAGGCCGACACCACCAGGACGACGAAGACGGGCGGGGCAGGCGTGAACGGGGCCGGCGAGACGGGGGTCGCGGGCATCTGCTCGGACCTGCTCAGGATCGACACCACCAACGACGGCACCCCGGACGGCTCGGGCGAGCGCCTGGCCGCCGAGTACGTGGCCGGGCTGCTGTCCGACGCCGGCGTCGAGCCCACGGTGTTCGAGTCGGCGCCGCGGCGCGCGAGCGTCGTGGCCCGCATCCCCGGCGACGACCCCGAGGCGCTGCTGATCCACGGCCACCTGGACGTCGTCCCGGCCGACCCCGCCGAGTGGCGCATGCACCCCTTCTCCGGCGAGATCGCCGACGGGTGCGTCAACGGGCGCGGCGCGGTCGACATGAAGGGCACGCTGTCGATGACGCTGGCCCTGGTGCGCGACTGGGCCAGGCGCGGGGTGCGTCCGCGGCGCGACATCGTGCTGGCGTTCCTGGCCGACGAGGAGGCGACCGGCGACTACGGCGCCGGGTACGCCGTCACCCGGCACCGCGACCTGTTCGAGGGCTGCACCGAGGCCATCAGCGAGTCCGGCGGCTTCAGCGTGACCGGGCCGCACGGCGGGCGGGTCTACCCGGTGGCGGTCGGCGAGCGCGGCACCGCGTGGATGAAGGTCACCGCGCACGGCGTGGCCGGCCACGGCTCCAAACCGCCGGTCGACAACCCTGTGGCCGAGCTGTGCCGGGCGCTCGCCCGCCTCGCCGACCACCGCTGGCCCGTCCGGCTCACCCCGGCCGTCGCCACCCTCATCGAAGACCTGGGCAAGGCGCTCGGGACGAGCATCGACCTGGACCGGCTGGACGAGGAGGCCGAGCGGCTCGGCAGGGCCGGCACGCTGTTCAAGGGCGTGATCCGCAACTCGGCGAACCCCACCATGCTGGACGCCGGGTACAAGGTCAACGTGATCCCGGGCACGGCGGAGGCGCACGTGGACGGCAGGTTCCTCCCCGGGTTCCGCGACGAGTTCCTGGAGACGGTCGACCGGCTGCTCGGCCCCAAGATCACCCGGGAGTTCGTGAGCTTCGACGACGGCGTGGCCTCCCCCACCGAGGGCCTGTTCGGCGACCTGTGCGCCGCGCTGCTGGCCGAGGACCCGGACGGCCGGCCCGTGCCCTACGTCATGACCGGCGGCACCGACGCCAAGTCGTTCGCCAAGATCGGCATCCGGGGGTACGGCTTCGCGCCGCTGATGCTGGACCCGGGCCTGGACTACTTCGGCATGTTCCACGGCGTGGACGAGCGGGTGCCGGTGGCCGGGCTGGAGTTCGGCGTCCGCGTCCTGGACCGCCTGCTCGCCTCTCCCGCCGCCTGAACCGGCTCTCCTGCCGCCCGGGCGGCGTTTCGTGCGGCCTGAACGACCCTCGGCGGCCTGCGGCCTCGCCGGCGTGCCGAAAAGGTACTAATCCCGGCATTCCGGGGAATACTGCTACCGAGGTTCCCCGTAATGCCGGGGATGGACAAGGCACGTTAGTGCACGGCGTGCCATCGTGAATACATCGTGAAGAATTCGGATCGCTCGCACACCTCGCGCCGGAAACGCCTGCCGCCGGTTTTCCCCCGGCGGATCGGGTGGCGTGAGACCCTCCGGTAGTTTCACCGCCGTGTCCGCCCGCACGCGCACATTCAGGGCGCTTATCGAGACACGTCACAGTCCTCACCGTTGATCGGATGACGCGCGGATACGTTTGCTGCAGATCGACATCGGACGGGAGCACACGATGGGCATTCGTCGACACGGGCGGGACACCATCCGCCTCGCTCTTGCGGCCGGACTCGGCATCGCCTCCATCGGCGCCGCCTCACCCACCGGCACCGCCTCACCCGCCCCGGCCGCCATTGCGGTGACCATTCCGATATCGGGCGCCACGCCGGCCTCGGCCATGACGCCGGCCTCCGCGCCCCCGCAGGCCCACGCCGCGGACCTGGCCGACTTCACGCGGATCCGCCGCGAGCTGGAGCGCGCCTGGGTGCGCGGGGACGGCAAGGCGTACGCCGCGGTCTACGCCCCCGACGGCGACCTGGTCAACATCCTCGGCGAGCACATGCACGGCCGCCAGGGCATCGCGGCCGCCATCCAGCGGCACTTCGACACGGGCCTGAAGAAGACCCGCCTGCTCCAGCTGGAGGAGCACGTGCGCTTCGTGTCGCCGACCACCGCCGTCATCGTGCGCAAGGGCTGCGTCCTGTACGGCGCCGAGACGGCCTGCCGCCCCGACACCCTCTCGGTCAACACCAGCGTCGTGGTCAAGCACGCCCGCGACTGGCTGATCACCACCTTCCAGAACACCCTCGTGCGCCCGCGACCGGCCCAGCCGGCCCACGGCCGCTGACCGCGGCCGTGGGAGGACGGGCCCGGCGGCGCCCGCGGACGGAACACGGCCGGCACGGCGGGAGGAGCGGAAGGGCGGGAGTGGGCGCGTGAGGCCGTACCCGTCGCGCAGATGGGCGCCGCTCAGGGCCGCGGCCGCCATGACGGCCGCCGTCGTCCCCGCCCTCGTCCCCGCCCTCGTCCCGGCCGCCGGCGTGCCGACGGGCGTCCCGGCGGCCGGCGCCCCCATGGCCGGGACCTCGGCGGCCGGCGGCCAGGGGGCCGCGGACCACGCGGCCGGCGTACGGGCCGGAGCGTCCTTGGCGCTCGGCGTACGGGCGGGGGCGGCCTTGGCGGCCGGTGTACCGGCGGGGAGGGACGACGTCGCCTTCCCCGTCTCGGAGATGACCGCCCTGTCGGCGGTGAGCGGCGTGGTCACCCAAGACGGCGCCGCCCTGCCGGGGGCCGACGTCCTGGCCGTCGCCTACCCGGCGGGCGAGGCGCTCGACGTTCCCGAGGGCGGCGGCCTCGGGACGCTGGTCGCCGGCGCGGCGAGCACCGACCGCCGCGGGCGCTTCTCGGTCAACATCGACCCCGCCGCGCTGCCCGCGCCGTACGTCGACGACCGGGGGCGCGTCCATCTGGAGGTGGCGGTCTCCGACGGCGCCCGCGAGGTGCGCTGGATGACCACGGCGGTCCGCTCCTCGCACGCCGTGCCGATCGGCGGCGCGGCGGGGCGCTGCGGGGCCGTGGCGGGGCGGGGCTGCGATCCCGGCGACCCGGTCTACGTCGTCCCCGGCGCGGGCGGGTCGGAACGGCTGGTGGTGGTCGTCGGCACGGCGGAGGGCCGTCCGGTGGTGCCCGTCTGGTCGACCGCCGCCAGCGAGGCCGCCGGGGTGTCGGTCCCCCGGCAGCTCGTCGTGGACCTCGGCGCCCGTCCGACCGCCGCGGACGCCAACGACGACCCGGCCGCCTGGATGACCGCCCCCGCCGGAGAGAGCGTGGCCCCCGTACGCGACGGCGGCGAACCGGCCTCCGCGGCCGCTCCGCCTCCCGTCCCGCCCGCCGCCCCGCCTCCCGCCCCGTCCCGGCCGCTCGGCCCCGCGTCGGCCGGGGAGATCAGGCGGGCGCTCGTCATGCCCCGCACGGCCGCCTTCCCCGCCCTCGCCGCGGCCCTGCGGGACGGCGGGGTCACCGCCGGGCAGATCTCCGCAGGACGCCTGGCGGCGGCGCGCAGGTCGCCGGGGCCGTGCGTCTCCCGGGTCGTGAAGCGCTACAACGGGCGCGAGGAGACCTACATGGGCGTCTACGCCTGGTCCGGCGCGCTCGCGACGGTGACCCAGGCGGACGGCGCCGACCACACGCTCAGCGTCGGCTCGGCCGGCGGCGCCGGCCGGTGGTCCTCCAGCGGCTCGCTCACGCTGTCGGTGCGCGTCGGCAACAGTCACACCGTGTCGCGGGTCGCCGACGCGTGGGCCATCGGCACCGTCAACTACGGGGTCGTGGCCAACGGCTGCGACGGCCGGCGGAATCTGGTCCCGCTCAGCCTCGGCGACCCCATAAAGCGGTTCGCCCGCGCCTACCACCCGTCGCTGAAAGCGCAATGCATCACGCTTTATGGCAATTCTTCCGTCTGGGACAAGGATCAGGCGAGGAACGTGGTGATAGGCGGCGGCGTCAGCGTGGCGGGTTTCACCGCGTCGGCGCAGAGCGGCTACGATATCCGCTCCAAGCTGTCGTTCCGGCCGACGCGACTCACCCGCCTTTGCGGCGACAAAGGGGTCGGAGTACGGCTTTCCTCCATCGTCGAGGCGCACAAGGGCTGAGTCATCCCGCAGATGTTTCCCAAGGCATTCCTCCCCAAGGCGTTCCCCGAGACGTTTCCCTGGGCGTTCCCGAAGGCGTTCCCCAGGGCGTTCGCCGGGGTGTGCCAGTGCCTGGCCCTGCTGTCACCGGCCGCCGCCTGCGCGGCGCCCGGCGCCGCAGGCGGCCCGCGCCCCGAGGTCGCCAGGCTGATCGAGCCGGCGGGCGACGGCGGCCGGCAGTCCCTGACGCTCCGGCTCACGGTCCAGGGCATGCCGTACCTGTTCGGCGGCTTCGCCGTCTGCCTCGACCGCGCCGGAGCGGTCGAGGTCACCGGGGTCCGGTTCGAGGACTCCACCGGCGGCCTGGCCGTCCAGGCGTTCGCGCTCAGGCCCTTCTACCGCGGGTTCGGCGAGGACGGTGTGGGCTGGGGCGAGCCGAACAGCCTGCGGCGGCGCGGCGTCTCCACCGCCCTGCGCACGGTCACCCAGGTGTGCCAGCCGGAGGACTCCTCGCGGGTCGAGTTCAGCGAGGTCGTCCTGCAGACCTCGCGTCCCGCCGCCGCGAGCGCGTCCGGCTCCGGCTTCGTCATCACCTACGACAGCGGAGGCGTCGAGGGCAGCTTCCGCGTGCCGTTCGGCATCACCCTCTGCGCCCCGTCCGACCGGAGCCTGCCCGGCTGCCGGTCCCAGGCCTGACCGGCGCTCCGTCCGCGACGGCGGCCCGCCCGGCCCCGGCGCGGCGGCCCGGCCGCGCGCCACGGGCGCGAGCCCGTCACCTCCCGGGCTCGCGCCCCACGCCCGCCGGGCGCCGGGCCGTCCGTCATCCCCCGGGCTTCAGCACCGAGTCGATGACGTAAACCGTGGCGTTGCTGGTCTGCAGCGGGCCGCAGGTGACCTTGGCGTCGTTGACCTTGATGGCGTCATCGGCCTCGCGGACGGTGATCTTGCCGCCCTCCAGGGTCGTGATCTGGCCCTTCTTCAGATCGTCGGGGGTCTTGCGCCCCTGCACGACGTGGTAGGTGAGCAGCCGGGTCATCTTCTGCTTGTCGTTGAGTATCCTGCTCAGCTGCTCCTGCGGCACCTTGTTGAACGCGGAGTTCGTGGGCGCGAAGACCGTGATGTCCTTGGCGGAGTTAAGCGTCTCGACCAGGCCGGCCTTCTTGGCGGCGTCGGCCAGCGTGGACAGGTCGGGAATGTGCGACAGGGCCGTCCCCAGCGGCTCGTTGGCGAGCTCCGCGGGGCTGCCGGGACCGGAGGTGGGCAGCGCGGCGCACCCCGGCCCTGAGGGGGACGCGGCCGGCGCGGTGGGCGACGGGGACATCTCGGTCGGCGATCCCGACGGCGACTCCGAGGGCACCGGCGACTCCGGCGATCCCGTCGGCGACACCGGCGGGGTCGCGGTGGGAGAGACCGGCGAAGGCACCGGCGTCCGCACCGCTCCCGGCGTCAGCATGCCGGCTCCCGCGTCGCGTCCGCTCGTGGTGGCGCCGGCTCCGGCGACGTAGGCGGCCGTGAACGACAGTGCCGTTGCTAGCGGAAGGACGAGTAGACGAGTGTTCATGGGTCTGTCCCCTTTTGCGCTCTCTTGAAGGGCGGTCACCGGGAAGTGGCCACCTGCGAAGGGCGGTCACGGGAAGTGGCCGCGGCTTCGCGCCTTGACGGCGGCATGGGAGATCGGCGGAACGGTGTCGGCGATCACGGCTGCCCGGCGATCTCGCGCTGATCCGGCGATCTCGCCGACCCGGCGAACTGGCTGACGCGGGGTCGGGCGGCCTCGGTGTCATGAGCCTGTGCATGAGCCGGCGACCACGGCCGGCCCGCCACGAGCAGGGGGTCGCCGGCCCTTCACACCGGCGACGCGGCGACGGCGCCGCTCCCGGCCCGCACCTTCACGGGCCACGTCCCTCGACGGCCCGCGTGTCCGCCGGCCGCGTCCGTCACGGCTCGCGCGTCAGCGGGCGCCTCGTCCCTCGCGGAGTCCCGCGGCGACAGCCCCTATGAGAGGGCCGTTCTGGCATGCCCTCGCTCAATCAACCTCGCCATGCGCGCGATCGTTACGGCAGGCCCGCGCACAGCGTCCCTCTCATTATCACCGAGCGCCCTCGCCTCCACCCAAGCCGGCGACCTTGAACCGACAAAAGCTCGGCCATGCCCGGCCGTGCCACGGCCCGCATCACCGGCCACAGCGGCCACGGCGCGCTCCGCCGCCCCAGCGCTCCCACGGTGGATGGGCGAGCGGCGGGTGATGACCTTCCGGCGGTTGACCGGGCCGGTCCCGCGACCAGGCCGCACGTTCGACCGGCCGTGTCCCTGACCGGCGGCGGCCGTCAGGGGCCGCGCCCACGGTTTCACCGGACCCCGGAGGGCCGACGCCGACGCGGATCCTCCGCTTCCGCCCCCGTTCCCGGCGGAACCTCGGCCGCCGCCCGCCGGTAGTCATGGGCATGACGAGAAGTTCGGTGTTCATCATGGTCTGGGTCATGGCGCTGACGGCGGCGGGCTGCTCCGGCGGCCGTGCGGTCCCCCAGGCCGCGCCCGAGCCGGCGACGTGCCAGGACCCGACGGCCGACCCGGCCGGAGCATCCGCGGCGATCCCCGCGTGGGCGAGCGTCAACGCCCCGGGCGGGACGCCGTACAGGATCGGCGCGCGGGGCGACGTGCTCGGCTACCTCTTCGCCCATCCGTTGCGGGCCGGGGAGCCCACCGATCCGGCGAACAAGATCCTCTGGTACGTCCGGCAGCCCCGCGACGGCCATCCGCTGGAGATCGCCGCCCATCCGAAGGGCGCCGCGGAACCGGTCGTCCGGGTGAGCCGGCCCAGCGACTCCGGGCCGGGCGAGATCTACCCGTCGATCGTCGACGTCCCCTCACCGGGCTGCTGGGTCCTCGACCTGTCCTGGGGCCCGAACCATGACTCCCTGGAGCTGGCCTACGTTTGAAGTCCGGCGATGAGCGGGGCGGGTGCGGACACCGGCGCCGGCTGGGTAGGGAAAGCCGGTGGGGGTGGTCCGGCGGGTGGTGCGCGAGATACGGCGGGCGGCCGCGCTGACGCCGGCGGGGCGTGATCGCCATGTCGACCTGATCCGGGCCGTGGCGATCGGCGCCGTGGTGCTCGGGCACTGGCTCGCCGTGTACGTGACCCGCGGCGGCTCGGGTCCGACGGGCCGCAGCATCCTGGAGCTGGTGCCGTGGACGCACCCGCTGACCTGGATCTTCCAGGTCATGCCGCTGTTCTTCCTGGTCGGCGGGTTCGCGAACGCCGCGTCGCTGACCTCGCACCTGGCGCGCGGCGGCAACGGCACCGGCTGGACGCTGGTCCGCGCCGCCCGGCTCGTCCAGCCGACGACGGTGCTGCTGTGCGGGCTTGCCGCCGGCGCCTTCGTGGCCCGGTCCCTCGGCGCCCCGCCGGCGATGGTGGGCACCGCGGTGTGGCTGGCGTCGATCCCGCTGTGGTTCCTGGTGGCCTATATCGCCGTGGTGTTCCTGACCCCGTTCATGTACGCGCTGCACCGGCGGGCGGGGCTGGCGGTGCCGGTCGCGCTGGCCGTCGCGGTCGGCGCGGACGACGTGGCGCGGCTGGGCTTCGGCGTGCCGTACGTCGGCCAGGCGAACTACCTGCTGGCGTGGCTGGCGGTGCACCAGCTCGGGTTCGCCGTGCAGGACGGGCGGCTGCCGTCGCGCCGGCGCGTCGCGCTGCCGCTGGCCGCCGCCGGGCTGATCGCCCTGGTGCTGCTCACCGTGACCGGCCCTTACCCGCTCAGCATGGTGGGGGTCACCGGGGAGCGCACGCAGAACACCGCCCCGCCGACGCTCGCCCTGCTCGCCCTCGCGGTCGCGCAGACGGGGGTCGCGCTGTCGCTGCGCGACCTGGGCAACCGGTGGCTACGCCGGCCCGGCCCGTGGACGGCCGTCGTCGCCGTCAACTCGGTGATCATGACGCTGTTCCTGTGGCACATGACCGCGGTGGTGGCGGCGGTCGTGCTGCTGTACGGGACGGGGCTGCTGCCGGACGCCGCGCCGGGGTCGCCCTACTGGCTGCTCCTGCGACTGCCCTGGCTCGCGTGCCTGACGGTGCTCCTCGCCGTCCTGGTGGCCGTCTTCGGGCGCTTCGAACGCCGCGCGAGCCGGCCCGCCAGAACGGAGCCGGTCGGCAAGGCGCGGGCGGCCGCAGCGGAGCCGGTCGAGGCGAGCCGGCCCGCTGGAGCGAAGGCGGCCGACGCGAGCGGGCGCGCGGGAGTGAAGCCGGTCGACGGAGCGGGGGCCGCCGTGCTGACCACGATGGGCGCCGCCGCCGTGGTGGCGGGTCTGCTGGGCGTCGCCCTGGCGGGGCCGTCGGACCACGGGCCCACCGGCCTGCCATGGGGCGTGCTGCTCACCTACCTGAGCGGCGCCGCGCTGCTCGCCGCCGTCCGCCGCCGGGGCCGCCCGCTACCCGGGTGAGACCGCCGGCCGCCACGAACGGCCAGGGTCACAGGCCGTCAGGAGCCGTCAGGGGCTGCGGAGCGCTGGGGGGCAAAGCCAGTCAGGGGGCCGCGGAGGGCTGGAAGTCCCAGGCCGTCAGGGCCGGCGGAGGGCTGGAGGTCACAGGCCGGCCAGGCCGGCCAGTACGCGGGCCTTGTCCAGCGGGATCGCCGCGCCGGGGTCCTCGTGCTCGGCCATCCACAGGGCCATCTCGACGCGGCGGGCCACCGCCCACGCCAGGGATCGCCCGAGGTCCTCTCCGGCGGCGCCGGCCAGCAGCGCGCACCGGGCGGCGAGCACCCGGCGCGGGTCGGGGTGCGCGAAGGGGTCGTCGATCTGCTCCACCAGCGGCCAGAGGTCGTAGCCCGGGTCGCCGATCATCGGCTTGGCGTCGATGGCGAGCCAGGGACGGCGGCGGGCGGCCAGCACGTTGCCGGGATTGAAGTCGCCGTGCACGACGACCGTGCGCGCGGCGGTGCCGGGCAGTTCGCGCAGCAGCCGGGCGCCGTGCGCCACCAGGCCAGGGTCGAAACCGGGGCGAAGCCGGTCCATCCGCTCCTCGACCAGGTCGGCCCATTCGGTGGTGACGTCGCCCAGCCGCTCCAGGGCCGTCTCGGCGGGCGGCGGCGCCGACCACAGCTCGTTCAGCACTCCGGCGCCCAGCAGCAGACGTTCCTCGGCGGCGAGGTGGCCGGCGTCGCGGAGCGGGCCGCCCGGCTCGCAGAGCTCCAGCAGCAGCGCGTACCTCGGGCCGTCGTGGCGGAGCACCCGCACGGCGCCGCGCCCGTCCCACCACCGCAGGGCCTCCGCCTCGCCCGCGGCCTCCCGGTGCGGCCAGCTGATCTTGAGGACCGCGGGGCCGCCGTCCGGCAGGCGGGCGGGCGCCGCCCACGAGCAGCTCCCGCCGTGGAACGGCGCGCCGAGCCGGAGCGACCACTCTTGGCGCAGCCCGTCCACCAGGGACGGCAGCGCCGCGAGCCACGAGCGCCCGTCGTCGCTCCTGCCCATCGTCGTCATGATGGGCAGCGAGCGCGGGAAGAGGTCCACGCTAGTCGGAGATCGCGATGCGCAGGCGGCGGAACCCCTTGCCCTTGCTCTCGATCTTCGTGACCTTGATGCGGCCGATCTGACCGGTGGTGGCCACGTGCGTGCCGCCGTCGGCCTGGGTGTCCAGCCCCACGATGTCGACGACGCGGACCTCCTGGACGTCCTCGGGGACGAGGTTGGTCGCCGTGCGGATGATGTCGGGGATGGCGAAGGCCTCCGCGCGGGGCAGCACCCGGACGTCGATGCGCCGGCCCGCGGCGATCTCGGCGTTGCAGGCGTCCTCGACGGCCTCCTTGAAGCCGGGCGGCACCTCAGGGAGGTTGAAGTCCATGCGCGCGCTGAACGGCTCCATGTTGCCGCCGGTCACCAGCGACCCGTAGTCGCGGAAGACCACGCCGCACAGCACGTGCAGCCCCGAGTGGGTGCGCATCAGCGCCGAGCGCCGCTCGTCTGCGACGGCGGCGCGCACCGCGGCGCCCGCCGGCGGGATCGGGTCGCCCTCCGCCGGGATCAGGTAGAGGTCGTCGCCCTTGCGCGCGCCCACGATGCGGGTCTCCACGCCCTGCCATACGAGGACCCCGTGGTCGGCCGGCTGGCCGCCGCCGCCGGGATAGAAGGCCGACCTGTCCAGCACGATGCCGTCGGGCGCCGACGCGAGGACGACGGCCTCGAAGGAGCGGAGGTTCTGGTCGGACAGTTCGAGCCGCCGCGTACGCCCATGGAGATCAACGCTCATGACCGGACAGCCTAGGCCCATTCCCCCGGCCGGCGCCCGCGCGGACCGTCCGGTGCGCGCCGTGGGTCCGCGCGGGCGCTCCGAGGCCCGGCGGTGGCCGGGCCTCGGGCTAGGGGGTCACCTCAGGCCGAAGGCCCGGGTGATGGTCTGGCTGACGCTGTTGCCCTCGGTGTCCTTGGCGAAGACGCGCAGGGTGACCGTCTGGGCGGTGCGGGGGGCGTCCAGCCTGGTCGTCCAGCCGTCGCCGGAGCGGGCCAGGCGGGCGCTCCGCCAGGTGGCGCCGTCGTCGTAGGAGACCTCGACGGTGACGGCGCTGATCGGCCCGGCGTCCACCGCGTACGGCAGCTGACGGGGGGTGACCGTCAGGTCGGCCTTGCGGCGGGCCCGGCCGTCGGCGTCCACGTCGACGTCGTAGTCCACCTGGATGATCGGCAGCGTCAGCGTGTGGTCGGTCTCGACGTATCCGCTGGTGAAGTTCCACTCGGTGAGGGTGCGCGTCGAGTACGGGTACAGCGACGCGTCCCGGGCGGCCTCGTTGACCAGGCGGTAGGGCAGCCGGTCGGGGCTGACGATCGGGGCGAGGAAGACCGACCGGTCGGTGCGCTCGTTGGTGGCGCGGTCCACCAGGGTGTCCCCCTGGTACAGCGAGGCCGTCTGGGTGACGTGCTCGTTGAACAGCATCTCGCCCTGGTGGTCGCCGCCGGAGCTTCCCCAGGCGGGCATGAAGAAGATCAGGGCGTCGCCGCCGCGCAGCGGGAACCAGCCGGTGCCGTCGTTCATCCTCGGGCGCACGATCGGCCCGAACCACCGGGAGTCGGCGGTCGCGTCCCCCTTGTAGGTGAGCAGGTCGGACTGCTCCTGCGGCCCGCCGTCCAGGGCGAGCGCGTACTCCATCCAGCGCACGCCGCCCTCGGCGGACACCCAGTCGGTGCGGGTGCCGCGCGCCGGCCCCTCGGTGAGGTAGCCGCTGAACCCGTGGGGCCAGTCGGGGAGCACGTCGGTGCGCATGTCGCGCGCGATGGCCTGCTTGTGGTAAGCGAACGACATCTCGACGCGCGCGAGGTCGCGCTTGCCGGGCCGGTAGACCGGGTCGGCGGGGATCGCGCCGGTCCACTTGTGCACCAGGTCGTAGAGGTAGCCGGCGGAGGGGTGCGAGGTCACCCGCAGCGGGGCCTTGCCCTTCTTCAGGATGCGGGCGATCAGGCGCTCGCCCTCGTCCATGGTGACCGAGGCCACCGGCATCGGGGCGGGGGTCTGCACCGCGTCCCAGGCATCGAGCCTGCCCCGGCCGTTGCCCACCAGGAGCAGCAGCCCGGCGCCTGCGGCGTGGGCGGCCTCGGCCATCGCGACCGGGTCGGCGGCGTCGCTCCACCGCACGACCGCGACCTTCCCCCTGACCTTCGCCGCGGCCAGCTCGGCGGCGCTTCCCTGCCCGGCGAAGACGGCGTCGAAGGAGTGGCGGCCCTCCGGCAGCGGGGTGTACCGGGACTGGATCAGCAGGTCGGCGAAGTCGTCGTCCTTCGAGGAGACCGCCAGGCGGGGCTCCTCGTCGCGCCAGCGCGCGGCGAGGCCCATCCGGCCGGTCACCTTCCCGCTGGTCGGCAGCACCCACATGCTGTCGTGCTGGACGCCGAGGAGGCGGCTGTCGGCGACGGCCTCCTTGTCGCCGAAGCCGCGGACGAAGTCGACGCGGGTGTCGACCGTGGTCCGCGGCTGGTCCATGCCCTTGGGCAGGACGGAGGAGAGCCGCCGGGCGCCGCCGGCGTCCAGGGTGACGGCGGTGTCGGCCTTCAGGTCGATGCGGGGCTCGGTGAGCAGCGCCACGCCGAGCGAGTGCGGGCCGTTCGCGCCCTGCACCTCGCCCCACATCCAGATGGAGTACGTGCCGGTCGGCAGCCGCAGCGTGCGGGTGCCGGACTCGTCGATCGTGTACGCGTCGAGGCTCTGGTGCCCGTCCGGCAGCTGACGCGTCACGACCATCTCGCCGGCGAGCGGCTTGCCGGACCGGTCCTTGGCGTGGACGGTGAGCTGGGCCCGCTCGCCCTCCTTGTAGTAGCCGAGCACGGTGTGGGCGCGCAGCACGCCCTCCTCGTCCACCGCGTCGAGCCGGGCGGCCAGGTGACCGTCCAGCTCGGCCTGGTCGACGTCCAGCGTCACCTCGACGTCGGCCGTGCCGTGCGCGGGGACGGTGACCGTGCCGGCCGAAGGCTGGAACAGGCCCTCGGGGGCGCCGCCGGTGACGTTGAGGTTCAGGGTGACGGGGGCGTCGCCGGTGTTGGTGTAGGTCACCTTGCGGGTCGCCTTCTGGCCGGAGGTGTAGGGCCAGTGGGTGCCGATGTAGGCGGTGCCGGTGGCGAAGACGGTGCCGCCGACGGCGGCGTTCGCGTCGACCAGGCCGGCGCCGGCCTGGTAGGGGCTGAACTGGAACAGGACCTTGCTGCTGCTGATGAGCGCGTCCTTCAGCCGCTGCCCGGTCCAGTCCGGGTGCGCGGCGGAGAGCAGCGCGGCGACCCCGGCGACGTGCGGGGTGGCCATGGAGGTGCCGCTCATCGTCTGGTAGGCGCCCTCGCCCTCGGGGGCGTACTGCGAGCGGGCCGCGAGCACGTCCACGCCGGGCGCGGAGATCTCCGGCTTGAGGCCGTAGTCGCCGACGCGCGGGCCCCTGCTGGAGAAGGCGGCGAGGGAGGTGCCCTTGCCGCCGACGCTCACCGCGGCGACCGAGAGCGCGGCGTCGGCGGTGGAGGGCGCGCTTACGGTCTCGTCCTCGGGACCGGCGTTGCCGGCCGCGATGGTGAACAGCGCGCCGGTCTCCTCGCTGAGCCGGTTCACGGCCTGGCTGAGCGGGTCGGTGCCGTCGGACGGACCGCCGCCGAGGCTCATGCTGACGACCTTGGCCTGCTGGTCGCGGGCGGCCCACTCCATGCCCGCGATGATCCAGGAGTCCTGGCCGCTGCCCGTGTTGTCGAGCACCTTGCCGATCAGCAGGTCGGCGCCGGGGGCGACGCCCTTCTCCACGCCCTCGGACGCGGCGCCGGTGCCGGCGATCGTGGAGGCGACGTGGGTGCCGTGGCCGTGGCGGTCGGTCACGTCCTGGCCGGGGACGAAGGTCGCCGTGCCGGTGATCCTGTCCTTAAGGTCGGGGTGCGCGGCGTCGACGCCGGTGTCCAGCACGGCCACCTTGACGCCCGTGCCGGTGTTCCCCTCGGCCCACACCTCGGGGGCGTGCACCTGCGCGACGGTGTCGGCGAGGTCCGCCTTTGCCTTGCCGTCCAGCCACACCTTGGCGATGCCGCCGGCGAGCGCGGCGCCGGGCGCGGCGCGGCGGGAGGAGGCGCCCGCGCCGGCCGTGCCGGTGAGCGAGTTCCAGAAGTCCGCGGCCCGGTCGTGGCCGGCGGTCAGCGCCGCGCCCTGGACGCTGCTGAGCGTACGGACCTTCGCCGCGCCGCCCGGCACCGGCTCGGCCCGCTTGCGGGCGGCGGCGTCGGTGTAGGTGACGATCATCGGGATGTGGTCGATGCTCGCGTCGTCGTAGCCGTAGGCGGCGAGCTTGGTGACGTCGAACAGCGACCGGTCGAGGGTTCCGGCGGTCACGTACGGGGCGGCGGTGTCCGGCACCACGTACACCTCGTCGCCGACGGTGGTGACGCGGGCCGCGGCGCGGCCGCCGTGCGGTCCCTGGACCGAGACGATCTCCGGGGTGTCGCCGCCGGACCGGTAGGTGACCTTGTCACCGGTGACGAGCGTGACGGTCCGCGTGCCGGCGGACGGGCCGGTCGCGGCCCGGGTGGCCGCGGCCGCGGCGAGCCGGGAACCGGGGGCGTCGGCTGAGGCGGTCCCGCCGGTGAGCGGCGAGGCCGCCATGACGAGAGTGAGTCCCGCGGCCAGGGAGGTGAACCCGAGCCGTAGGGAAGGGGGGCGGTACACGAAGCCACTCCAAAATTAGGCAAATCGCCGAAATAACTGCAATGGTGACGAGGTGCATGTGACACCAGCAACGGGAGTGACTTGTCACAAATGCGACATGTCGCACCTGCGACAGCCGCCCCGGCGCGGCCCCGGCCGCCATGCAGGTAGTGCGGGCCGTCGGCCGGCCACCGGCGGCTGAGAAGGGCCCGCGGCACACAGCGGTGGGGGCGGCCGGCGACGGGGGCGCCGCGGACGCCGGGTGCGTCAGCGGAGTTTGGGGTCCAGGGCGTCGCGGACGACGTCGCCGAGCATGAGGAAGCTCAGGACGGTGGCGGTGAGGAAGAGCGCGGGGAAGAGCAGCAGGTGCGGGTACTCGGCGAAGAACGACTGGGCGACGTTCAGCTGCAGGCCCCAGGAGACGTCCGGGTACTGCAGGCCGACGCCGAGGTAGTCCAGGGTGGCCTCGCCGGAGATGACGTTGCCGACGTTGAGCATGGCGACCACGAACACCGGGGCGACGGCGTTGGGCAGGATGTGCTTGACCATGATGCGCACGTCGCCGGCGCCGAGGGCGCGGGCGGCCTGCACGTAGTCGGAGTCGCGCACGGCGATGACCTGGCCGCGCATCAGGCGGGTCATGGTGGTCCAGCCCAGCAGCACCAGCACGGCGGTCATGGCCCAGATGCCGTGCCCGGGGAAGGCGACCAGGACGACGGTGGCCCCGAGGACGAAGGGGATGCCGAAGAACACGTCGGTCACCCGGGCGATGATCGCGTCGAGCGCGCCGCCGTAGTAGCCGGCGACCAGGCCGAGCAGGACGGCGATCAGCAGGGCGAAGACGGTCACCGCGACGCCGATGAGCACCGAGGCGCGGGTGCCGTGCACGATCTGGGACCAGTAGTCGCAGCCCTGGAGGTCGTAGCCGAACAGCGCTCCCCCGCCGGGCCCCTTCTTGGACATCCGCAGGTTGCAGGCCTCGTTCGGCCCGAACCGGGCGAACAGCGAGGGGAAGGCCGCCATGGCGCAGGCCAGCAGCAGGATGGCCATGGAGAGCCAGAAGACGACCCGTCCGCGCAGTTCCAGCCAGGCGTCGTGCCAGAGGGAGCCGCGGGCCCGTCCCGCGGAGGCTTCGGGTCCCGGGGCGGCGGACTCCACGGAGGCCTTGAGGTCAACCACGGCGAATCCTCGGGTCGAGCACGCCGTACAACAGGTCGACGAGCAGGTTGGCCACGATGAAGATCATTACCAGCAGGGTGGTGACGCCGACGACCACCGGTCCCTCCTGGAGCTGGATGGACTGGAAGACCTGCTGGCCGATGCCCGGCAGGTTGAAGATGCCCTCGGTGACCACCGCGCCGGCCATGAGGTTGCCGATGTCCACCCCCAGGTAGGTGACGACCGGGATCAGCGAGTTGCGCAGGGCGTGCCTGCCGATGACCCTCGTGCGCCGCATCCCCTTGGCGGTCGCGGTGCGCACGTAGTCGGCGCGCAGGTTCTCCACCACGCTGGCGCGGGTCAGCCGGGCGACGTACGCCAGGCCGAACGAGCCGAGCACCATGCCGGGCAGCAGGTAGCTGGTCGGCCAGCCCTCGTCGGTGCCGGCCGTCGGGAACAGGCCGAGGTCGAGGCCCAGCACGATCTGGGCGGTGTACCCGACGACGAAGACGGGGACCGCGATCACGAACGTCGTGCCGGCCAGCACCGCCGTGTCGGCGAGTCTGCCGCGCCGCAGCGCCGCCAGCACGCCGAGGCCGACGCCGACGACCAGCTCGAAGACCCAGGCGGTGACGGCGAGTTGCGCGGTCACCGCCCAGCGGTCGGTGAGCAGCTCGCCGACCTGCTGCCCGGTGAAGGTCTCCCCGAGGTCGCCGCGCAGGAACACCCCCGCCATGTACAACCCGTACTGCACGATCAGCGGGTCGTTGAGGTGGTAGTGCTCGCGCAGCGTCTGCAGGACGTTCTCCGGCAGCGGCTTGTCCCCGGCGAGCGCGACGATCGGGTCACCCGGCAGGGCCCAGACCATCGCGTAGATCAGGAACGTGGTGGCCACGAAGACCGGGATGGCCTGCAGCAGGCGCTGGACCGCGTACCTCACCGGCGGCCCCCCGTGCGTCGAGGGGCCGGCGTGCGGACGGGCGGGGACCCCGGCCGGCCGGGAGGCGTGACCGGGGGCGGAGTCCCCATCGCGTGCATCCTTACTTGACCGTGATGGTGTCGAGGTTGGGGCTGTAGGCGTCGATGCGCACGTCGCCGATCTTGTTGCTGAAGCCGGCCTGGTCCTGCCAGTTCCACAGCGGGATCATCGGCATCTCGGCGAGCGCGACGTCCTCGGCCTGCTGGTAGAGCGGAATGCTCGCCTCCATGCTCGGCGCCGCGTTGGCCTTGGCGATCAGCTCGTTGAACTGCTTGTTCTCCCAGCCCATCCGGTTGCCCGCGCCCCACATCGACTCAAGGTAGTTCTGCGGGCTGGGGTAGTCCATCACCCAGTTGTTGCGGTAGGGACCGTCCTCCTTCTTCTCGCGCAGCGTCGAGAGGTAGTCGGCGGCCGGGATCTTCTTGAACTGGATGTCGGCGATGCCGAGGTTCTGCTTGAGCTGGTTGGCGACGGCCTGCATCCACTGCTCGTAGCTCGGGTCGGCGTTGGAGAAGTAGAGGTTCAGCGTCCCTGCGAACCCGCCGGCCTTGTCGAACAGCGCCTTGGCCTTGGCGGCGTCGTAGGTGCACGCCTCGCCGCAGGCGTTCTCGCGGTAGCCGGGCACGAGCGGCGCCACCAGCGAGCCCATCGGCTTGAACGCGCCGTTGTAGACGGCGTCCACGATGCCCTGCCGGTCGATCGCCATCGAGATGGCCTTGCGCAGGTCGGCGCTCTGGAACCGCTTGTCGAAGGTCGGGAAGCCCAGGTAGTCCATGGTGCCGCTGGGCGTCGGGACGAAGCGGTCGCCGAGCAGCTTCTTGGCCTCCGGCGCGCTCGCCGGCGGGATGGTCTGCAGCAGGTCGACCTTGTTGGCCCGCAGGTCGGTGTAGGCGGTGTCGCGGCTGGCGTAGATCTTGAACAGGACGGCGTCGGACTTGGCCGGGCGCGGGCCGGCGTAGCCGTCGAACTTCTTCAGCTTGATCTGCTGGTTGTGCGCCCAGTCGCCGTCCAGGGCGAAGGGGCCGTTGCCGATCGGCTTCTGGTCGTAGGCCTTCAGGTCGGTGAAGGCGGCCTTGGGCATCGGCGCGAAGCCGGTGTAGGCCAGCGTGATCGGGAACTGGCTGAACGGCGCGGTGAGGTGGACCTCCAGCGTGGCGGGGTCGACGACCTTCAGGCCGCTCAGCTTGTCGGTCTCGGGCTTGGCGCCCTCGGCCTCGGGGTTGAGCTTGTCGTAGCCTTCGATGTTGGCGAAGTAGTAGTTGTTGGTCCACGCGTTGGGCGCGTAGGCGGCGGCGTTCCAGGCGTCGGCGAAGCTCTCGGCCGTGACCGCCTCGCCGTTGTGGAACTTCTGGCCGGGCTTGATCTTGATGGTCCAGGTCTTCTGGTCCTCGCTCGTCACCGACTCGGCGGCGCGCATCTGCGGCTGCCCCTGCGGGTCGATCACGACCAGCGTGTCGAACAGGGCCTGCAGGACGGTGATCGAGTAGCTGGAGGAGGTGTTGCCCGGCGTGAGATGGTCAGGCTCGTTGAGCGCGACGGAGAACTGCTTGGGACCCTGTCCGCCCTGGTCACCGCCCTTGTCGCCGCTGGAGCCGCCGCACGCGCTCAGACTGAGCGCCGCCGCGAGGAGGACGGCGGCACCTCGCGCCTTCTTGTGGACCGTCACTGTTCCTCTGCCTCTCCGTCGCTCCGGCGTGATGCCGGAGAGGCTAAATAGCAAGGCAGTGGTCTGCATCGGATGGTTTACGTATTCCGTGAAAAGATCTGTGTCGGGCAAGCTGAGCGCGGAGGACTGATGGATTCGATCACCCTGAGCGCACGCCACCTCCACGCGTTCACCGAAGTGGGATTCCAGGTGGCGGGCGGGTCGGGGGCACACGGCGCGATGACGGCCCTGCGGAAGATCATTCCGGTGGAGGCGTACGAGTTCGTCGCGTTCGACCCCGCGACCGGGCGCCACCGCAGCCTGGTCTCCTCCGGGTACGCGCGGGTGGACGAGGACGCCGCCGAGGAGTACGCCCGGCTCGACCCCTACCGCCGCGCCATGAGCGCGCGCGTCCCGCTGACGATGGGCTCCCCGGGCACCGAGCTGTACTACCGCAGGCATCTGGAGCCGTACGGCTGGCGGTCCGGGCTGACCTCGCCGTTGTTCGTGGACGAGGGCCGCTACACCGGCATGCTGCACGTCAGCAGCCGCGACACCCTGCCGCCCGAGACCGCGACGGTGATCAGCGCCGTCTCGGGCACGCTCGCCCACGTCACCGACCTGACCCGGTGCGTGATCGACCCGATGGGCCTGCCCCCGGGCTTCCACGCGGTCGCGTTCGAGCGCGGCGGGCGGCGGCGCGCGGTCGCCGGATGGCCGGCGTCGGAGGCGGTCGGGCGTGAGCCGGCGATGGCCGAGCTGGCCAGGGACTTCATCGACTCGCGCGAACTGTCGCGGCGCGGGCTGTGGCTGGACTCCTGCGGCCAGTGGCGCGAGGTGCGGGTCCACCGCGCGGGCGTCGGCTTCCACGGCGCGATCCAGGGCGCCGTGATCGCCGAGCGGCCGTGCGTCCTGCCCTACGACCTGACCGCGCGGGAGGTGGAGGTGCTGACCAGGGTGGCGCTCGGCGACTCCAACCCGCAGATCGCCGCCGCGCTGGTGCTCAGCGTGCGCACGGTGACCACGCACCTGGAGCACATCTTCGCCAAGCTCGGCTGCGACAGCCGCACCCGCCTGACGACCAAGGTGCTGGCCGAGGGCCTGTGCCGCCTCGACCTGCCCTGACACCGCCCGCGCACCCCCGTGCGGGCGGCGCCGGTGTCAGCGGGCGATCCGCAGCGAGCCGTTGGAGGCGGCGGAGGGGTTCAGCAGGTCGACGTGCATCTCGAACCAGACGTTGTTGGTCCCCGCCTCCCTGATGAACCCCCAGCGGTGGGCGAGCGCCTCCAGCAGGAGCAGGCCACGGCCGCCGGTGTCGAGCGGCGAGGAGGGCCGCCACCCGAACGGCGGGTCCAGCGAGCCGGCGTCCTGCACGGCGATGCGCACCCATTCGGCGGAGTAGGACACGCTGAGGGTGAACGTGCCGCCGTGCCCGGAGTCGGAGTGCACGACCGCGTTGGTGGCGATCTCGCTGGTCAGCAGCACGCAGTCGTCGTGGAGCGGATGACTCTTGCCGAGTGCGGAGGACACCAGCCGCCGGGCTCGGGCGACGGCGTCAGGATCGCCGGCGAGGTGCAGAACCCGGTCACTGTCTGTTTGCGCCCTGCCGAATCCTGATGAAGTCATGCGACCCCCCCGTAGTGATCTGCCCGCACCCAGTTAAGGACGCCGGGACCTGCCTGCGCGATGTCGCGGAAAGGTAGGAATGCCGTCTCCATCGGGAGCGCTCCCACTCACTGAGACGCGCCCGCGAAGGCGCGTGGCGGTCCGGTCAACTCGCTCGCGCGTCCTCGGCGGCGGGCAGGTGCAGCGGGGCCTCCTGGTCGGAGTTGTCCTCGTCGACGATGTCGGCGGCGGAGCGCACGATGAGCGGGTCGGGGGTGCCGACGACCTCGTGGTCCTTGTTGGTGTACTCGAACCGGCCGAGGACGTGGCGCATGGCCTCGATGCGCCCGCGCTTCTTGTCGTTGCTCTTGATGACGGTCCAGGGGGCGTCCTCGGTGTCGGTGTTGAGGAACATGTCCTCCTTGGCCCTGGTGTAGTCGTCCCATTTGTCGAGCGACTGCAGGTCCATCGGGGACAGTTTCCACTGCCGGACCGGGTCGACCTGGCGGATGACGAACCGGGTGCGCTGCTCGCGGCGGGACACCGAGAACCACAGCTTGACCAGATGGATGCCCTCGCGCACGAGCATGCGCTCGAGCAGCGGCGCCTGCAGCATGAACTCCTGGTACTCCTCAGGGGTGCAGAACCCCATGACCCGCTCCACACCGGCACGGTTGTACCACGACCGGTCGAACAGCACGATCTCCCCCGCGGCGGGCAGGTGGGCGATGTACCGCTGGAAGTACCACTGCGTGCGCTCGCGCTCGCTGGGCTTCTCCAGGGCCACCACGGTCGCGCCGCGCGGGTTGAGGTGCTCCATGAACCGCTTGATCGTGCCGCCCTTGCCGGCGGCGTCGCGGCCCTCGAAGAGGATCACCAGGCGTCCCCCGGTGTCCTTGATCCAATATTGCAGCTTGAGCAGCTCGATCTGCAGCAGCCGCTTGGTCTGGTCGTACTCCGAGCGCGACATCCGCTGGGTGTAGGGATAGTGCTCCCGCCAGGTGTCGACCGTACGCCCGTCGGCGTACAGCAAGATCGGATCGTCGTCGTCGCTGGCGTCCACCCACAGGCCGGGAGTGCGGTCGAGAAGCTCGCTCGACTCGGTGGCCTGCGGATAGAGGGTGTCCGAGGGTGCCGACTCCATAACGTCAGCATTACATATAAACGGAATGGTTCTGGCGTACCCTCCGGTTCAGATCTCGATCGAGGTACATCGCCCCCGAAGGGGTCCACGGGTCATGGCGTGGTGCGACGATGGGATCACTGTCCACGTGAGCTGACACTGCCGTTTTCGACGTTCGGCAAGGGAGCGGCCGGGTGCCTCTGAAGCTGGCGATCGTCCCTCATCACGACCCCGTCTGCACGGTGGTCGTGCTGGACGGCGAGTTGGACGCGACCACGCGGGCCAAGGCCTGCGAGGCGCTGGACGCCCTGCTCGCGCAGGGGCGCGACCGGGTCATCCTGGACGTGTCCGGGCTGCGGTTCTGCGACTCCGGCGGCCTCTGGCTGCTGCTCGACGTCCACCGCCGGGTGAGCCGGTCGGGAGGGTGGGTGCGGCTGGCCGGGGTCGAGGGGTTCCTGCGCCGCCTGCTCAGGCTGACGCACCTTGACGCCGCGTTCGTCCTGGACGCCGACGTGGCCGCCTCCATGTCGGCCGCCGCCGCCCTCCCGCCTCCCGCGCCGGGAGGCCCGCCCACCTGAGGCACGGGCGGCGCACGGGCTGAACGGCACAAGGCCGCCGGCCGGAGCCGCAGGTCCGCCACCACGGGCGTTCGGCGCGGGGCCGCGGGCGGGCGATCGAGCGGCCGAGCCTCAGGAGGGCCGGCCGGTGGTCGCGTGGGAGGGGTCGTGCCTTCCGGGGGCGGCGGGGGTGCGCCGGCCCGGGTAGGCGGCGCTCAGGCGGAGCACGGCGCCGGCGCCCGCCGTGCTGGTGAGGATCGCGGCGGCCACGTCCGTCGGATGGTGGACGCCCAGGTACAGCCGGGCCAGCGCCTGCACGACCACCATCACGACCCCGGCGGCGACGACCGCGGGGAAGTAGCGTGTGCGCCGGGCGAGGAAGGCCGCGGCGATCGCCAGCGACATGGTCAGGGCCACGTGGCCGCTCGGGAAGCTGTCGTGCCCGAGCACCGGGACGAGCTGGAAGGCGGCCGGCGGCCTGGGCCGGTCGATGAGCGCCTTGATGGCGGAGTTGATCGTCCACCCGGCGGTGACCAGCAGGAACGTGACCACCGCCGTGCGGGGCCGCCGGGCGAGCAGCAGCGCGGCGGTGAGCAGCGCGATCATGGTCACTCCGGCGGGCGGGGAGAACGCGGCGTGCATGGCGTGGGCGAACGCCGTCAGCGGGCCGGATCGCGTGGTTCGCACCGCGGTTTCCAGGCGCAGGTCGGCGCCGGTCCACTCGGGGGTCCTGGCGGCCAGGCCCAGGACCAGCGCTGTGGCGAGCAGCAGCAGGGAAGGCCCCAGGATGTCGAGCGCTCTTCTGATCACAGGCGGTGTTCCGATCTCGTTCCTCGCGCGTCCGCGCCGGGACGAGCGGCGCGTCCACTCACCGCCACGCTAGGAGAGACCCGGTCAGCGGACCGCCAAACCCCGGTCATCGCCGCCCCCGCCCTCCCCCACGCTCCTTCGCACCCGCACCGCGCACAGCTCGCCGCCCTACCTTTCCGCGCGGCCGGCCCTCACGGTTCACCGCCCGGACCGCTTGACCGGCCCTGCGCGAGGTCTCTGCGGGCGAGGTCCCGGGAGAGGGGCGGTCAGACGACCGGGAGCAGGCGGACGGCCTCCAGGGCCAGGGCGAGTTCGACGATGTCGCGGGGGCGGGAGACCGAGCGGCCGGTGAGCTGCTCGACGCGGCGGATCCGGTTGAAGACCGTGTTGCGGTGGCAGTAGAGCAGCCCAGCGGCGCGCACGGCCGACCCCTCGCAGCGCAGCCAGGCCGACAGCGTGGCCAGCAGCACCTCCCGGTCGGGGGTGTCGAGCGCGAGCAGCGCGCCGAGTACCTCGGAGGTCAGCCGGCCCGACAGCTCGGGCTGGGCGACCACCAGGGCGGCCGGCAGCCGCCGGTCCAGGCGGGCGATCTCCGGCCCGCATCCGGCGCAGGTGCGCATGGCCAGCTCGGCGAGCTTGCGCGCCGAGGCCAGCTCCTCCAGCCCGTCCACGACGGGACTGACCCCCGCCGGGCCGCACACCGCGGGGATCATGCCCTCCACCAGGTCTTCCAGCGCGGCGTCGCCGAGCGCCACGACGGCCACCTCGTACTGGGTGCGCATCCGCCAGATCAGCCGCATCACGCCGAGCGTCTCGGGGTGGGCGTCGGCCCCCGCCCCCTGGCCCCCGCCCTGGCGGACCGGGAGCCTGATTGTGACGACCGCATAACGGCCGCGTTCCGGCAGGTCGAGCGCGGCGGCGGCCGAGCGCGCCACGGCGGCGTCGCCGGTGCCCTCCAGCAGGTCGTCGAGCAGCGCGTTCACCCGCTCGTTGCTGCGGCCCAGCAGTTCCTTCTCGCGCCGCCGGTAGGTCTCGGCGGCGGTCAGCGCCTGCCGGTCGATGGCGTGCCAGACGTGGGTGGCCGTGCGGACCAGGGCGCCGAGCAGTTCGGGGTGCTCGCGCTCGACCAGGTCGACGAACCCGCCCCAGGTCACCTGGGCCGCCAGGCGGTACATGCGCATGAGCGAGTCCATGGGCAGCCCCTGTTCGGCGCGGCGGCGGGCCATGGAGCGGGCGAACTCGAGGTCGCGGCGCTTGTCGGGCCGTTGCAGGATGGCCGAGATGCCGATGCGCAGGCCCTCCTCGGTGCTCTGCCGGTGCTCCTCCGGCGAGACGAGCCTGCGGTAGGCCTCGTCGCCCTCGCGCACCCGGCCCACCAGGTCGTCGGCCAGCTCGGGGAGGCGTTCGAGCAGCCGGGCGGCGCCGATGCGCAGGACGTGCCGCACATCGTCGTCCACGTGCTCGTTTCGCTTGGCGGCCATCTTTCGTAGATTGCCATCCGCCCGCCTTACGGAACAAGGTTCGGTTTCGTTTCGTGACGTGCCGTTGTGCGGGCGCACAACGGCCCTCCCGCGGCGGTGGGCACCGGTTGCGACTTCACCTCCGCATCTGGACGACGGTGCGCGGGCGGCGTTCGTATGTGGCACACCGACCCACAGGAGGAGCACATGGTGGCCACGGCGCCCCCCGGCGACGCGGGGCTGGCGGTCAGCGGACTGGCGGTGAACTACGGCGCGGTGCCCGCTCTGCGCGGGGTGTCCTTACGGGTGCCTCCCGGGTCGATCGTCGCGGTGCTGGGCGCGAACGGCGCGGGCAAGAGCACGCTGCTCAGGGCGATCTCCGGGACGCTGCGCTTCCATCGAGGCGCGATCGGCGGCGGGCAGGTCCGCTGGGCGGGGACACAACTGTCCGGCCTCGCCGCGCCCGCCGTGGTGGCGCGCGGCGTGACGCAGGTCCCCGAGGGCCGGCGGGTGTTCGCCCGGATGACCGTGGAGGAGAACCTGCGCGCCGGCGGGCTCGGCGGGGGCCGGCGGTCCGCGGCGGCGCGCGAGGAGGTCCTCGGCCTGTTCCCTGTGCTGGCGGAGCGCGCCCACCAGCGGGCGGGCCTGCTGTCGGGCGGCGAGCAGCAGATGCTCGCCATCGGGCGGGCCCTGATGGCGCGCCCGTCGATGCTGTTGCTGGACGAGCCGACGCTGGGCCTGGCGCCGCTGATGGCGGCCCGCATCGCCGAGACCGTCAAGGAGATCAACTCGCGCGGCACCTCGGTGCTGCTGATCGAGCAGAACGTGGCGCTGGCGTTGTCCCTCGCGTCGTACGCCTACGTGCTGGAGGTGGGCGAGGTGGCGCTGGAGGGCCCGACCGCCGAGCTGGCCGCCGGCGACGAGGTGCGCAGGCGCTATCTGGGCGTGGGCGACCCGGCCGCCGAGCGGCCACTGGACGGGCCCGCGGGGCGGCGCGCGATCGGGAGGTGGCAGGGATGACCAGGTCATGCCAACCGGACGGTATCGCGCGGTGGGCCGCGTGACCGGGTCATACCAACCGGACGGTATGCCCGAGCCGCCCGGCGGCGGCCAGGAGCCGGCGCCGCTGGAGGTGCGCGAGGTGACCGTGCGGTTCGCTGGGCTGACCGCGCTGTCGCAGGTGAGCTTCACCGTGGCGCCGGGCAGCGTGCACGCGGTCATCGGGCCGAACGGCGCGGGCAAGTCCACCTGCTTCAACGTGCTGTCGGGGGTGTACCGCGCCACCTCGGGCAGCGTCCGGTTCGCCGGCGCCGAGCTCACCGCGCTGCCGCCGCACCGCATCGCCGCGCTCGGGGTCGCGCGCACGTTCCAGAACATCGCCCTGTCCCGCCATCAGCCCGTGATCGACAACCTGATGCTCGGGCGGCACCGGCTGACCAGGGCGGGGTTCGTCTCCTCGGGCCTGCGGCTGCCCTCGGCGCGCCGCGAGTGGGCGCGGCACCGGGCGCGAGCCGCCGAGATCGCCGACTTCGTCGGGCTGGGCGGCCACCTGGGCACGCCGGTCGGGCTGCTGCCGTACGGGGTGCGCAAGCGGGTGGAGATCGCCCGCGCCCTGTGCATGGAGCCCCGGCTGCTGCTGCTCGACGAGCCGGTGGCCGGGATGAACGGCGAGGAGCGGACGGAGATGGCCGCGCTGATCGGCGCGGTCCGGCACGACCTCGGCATCTCGATCCTGCTCGTGGAACACGACATGGGCATGGTGATGCGCCTGGCCGACCGGATCACCGTGCTGGACTTCGGCCGCCGCATCGCCGACGGCACCCCCGCGCAGGTGCAGGACGACCCCGAGGTCATCCGGGCCTATCTCGGCACGAGCGCCGACCAGGAGGACATGTGATCACTTTCCTGGAGCTCCTCCTCAACGGGATCTCCATCGGGGCCGTCTACGCGCTCATCGCCCTCGGCTTCGTCGTCATCTTCAAGGCCACCGAGGTGGTCAACTTCGCCCACGCGTCCCTGCTGCTGGCCGGCGGCTACCTGGTGGCCCGGCTCCAGCCGGTCACCGGGTTCTGGGCCGCGCTGGTGATCGGCGTCGCCGCGGCGGCGGTCGTCGGGGCGCTCATCGAGTTCCTCATCATCCGGCGGGCGGACGTCGGCTCCCACAGCCTGCTGGCCATCGTGACCATCGGGGTGGACATCGTGCTCACCACCGAGCTGACCCGCCAGATCGGCACGGAGATCCTCGCGCTCGGCGACCCGTGGGGCGACTCGGTCGTCCACCTCGGCCAGGTGACGATCGCCGAGACGCGGCTGGTCGCGCTGGGCACGGCCGCGGCGCTGATCACGCTGTTCCTGCTGGCGTTCAAGTACACCGGCTGGGGCATCGCGATGCGCGCGACCGCAGAGGACGCCGAGACCGCCGCCCTCATGGGCATCCGCCTCGGCCGGGTGTCGCTGAGCGCGTGGGCGGTGGCCGGGGCGCTGGCGGCGGTGGCCGCGCTGTTCCTGTGCGTGTTCCCGACGCCGGGACTGGACCGCAGCACGTCCCTGGCCGCGATCAAGGCGTTCCCCGCGGCGATCCTCGGCGGGCTGGACTCCACCACCGGGGCGCTGGCCGGCGGGCTGATCGTCGGGGTGACCGAGGCGCTGATGAGCGGCTACCAGAACCAGCTCGCCTTCCTCGGGCGCGGCGTCGGGGACGTCGCGCCGTTCCTGGTCATGGTCGTCATCCTGCTGCTGCGCCCGGCGGGCCTGTTCGGCACGAGGGAGACGGCCCGTGTCTGACGACCGTCCCAGGCCGCGCCGGGCGCTGAACCCGGCACAGGACCCGGCACAGGACCGGGTGCTCAGCCGGGCGCTGAACCGGGCGCTGATGTGGGCCGTCGCGGCGGCGGCCGCGATCGCCGTCCCCTTCTACCTGGAGGGCTTCTGGCTGCAGACCGGCCTGTTCGCGATGTCGGCGGCGGTCGGCGCCATCGGCATCGCCCTGCTGACCGGCTCCACCGGACAGCTGTCGATGGGTCACGCGTTCTTCCTGGCCGTCGGCGCCTACTCCTACGTCTACTTCGCCGACCATCCGGCCGCCGGCGCCGCGCACGCGCCCGCCGGGCTCGGGCTGCCCACCCCGGTCGCGGCGGTGCTGGCGGTGCTGACGGCGGGCGTGGCCGGCGGGCTGTTCAGCCCGATCGCCGGGCGGCTGAAGGGCGCCTACCTGGGCATCGCCACCCTCGCGCTGATCTTCCTCGGCCAGCACCTGCTGTTCAACGCCGAGCCGCTCACCGGCGGCTACAACGGGCGGGCCGTCCCGCCGATGGAGCTGTTCGGGCTGGTCTTCGCCGACTCCCCGTCGCTGGTCGTCCTCAACGTGCCGTTCGGCTCGCTGGAGCGGCTGTGGTTCCTCGGCCTGCTGCTGGTGGCCGGCGCCGCCGCGTTCGCCCGCGGGGTGCTGCGCGGCCGGCCCGGCCGGGCGATGAACACCATCCGCGACCACGAGATCGCCGCCGGGGTGATGGGCGTCCCGGTCGCCCGCTACCGGGCGGCGGTGTTCGTGCTGTCCTCCATGTACGGCGGGCTGGCCGGGGTGATGCTCGCCCTGGTGTTCCAGCGGACCGTCCCCGACTACTTCGGTGTGCTGCTGTCGCTGGACTACCTCGCCATGATCGTCATCGGCGGGCTGGGGTCGATCGGCGGCGCGGTCCTCGGCGCGCTGTTCGTCTCGGTGCTGCCCCAGCTCCTCACCCGCTACAGCGCCGACCTGCCGCTCATCGCCGAGCCCGGCTCCGGCGGCGTCTCGCCCGCAGAGGCCGCCCGCATCCTGTACGGCGCCGCCGTGGTCGCCGTGGTGCTCTTCCTGCCCGGCGGCCTGGCGGGGCTGCTGTCCCGGCTGCGCGCCGCGGCCGTCGCCAGGGCGGCCCTGCTCACCCGCACCCGGCGGACGCGGCTCTCCCCGCCGGCCGCCTCGCACTCCCCCTCACCCTCTCCTTCCCCCGACACCAGGAGCTGACATGGGCAAGTCCGGCATCCGCCACGCAGGCGTCGCACTGGCGGCGCTCGCGCTGGCGGCCAGCGCGTGCGCGAGCGGCAAGGCCACGGGCGGCGAGCCCGCCACCGGCGGAGACGGGGTGAAGACCGGCCCCGGCGTGACCGCCGACAAGATCTCCCTCGCCCTCCTCACCGACCTGACGGGCCCCTACGCCTCCTTCGGCAAGAGCCTCACGCAGGCGCAGCAGCTGTACTTCGAGCAGACCAACACGGCCGGCGGGGTGTGCGGCCGCCAGTTGGAGGGGATCGTCCGCGACCACGGCTACGACGTGCAGAAGGCGGTGGCGGCCTACACCGAGATAGCCCCGAAGAGCGCCGCCGTCCCGCAGTTCATCGGCTCGCCGATGGTCACGGCGCTCAAGCAGCGCATCGAGGGCGACAAGATGCTGACGCTGCCCATGGCATGGGCCACCAGCCTGCTCGGCGGCCAGGCGATCCAGGTCACCGGCACCACCTACGACATCGACATGATCAACGGGGTGGACTTCCTCACCAAGGAGCAGGGCGTCAAGTCCGGCGACAAGATCGGCCACCTGTACTTCGAGGGCGACTATGGCGAGAGCGCGCTCAACGGGTCCAAGTACGCGGCGGGCAAGCTCGGGCTGACCGTCGTCGAGCAGAAGATCAAGGCGACCGACCAGGACATGAGCGCGCAGGTGTCGGCGTTCAAGGACGCGGGCGTCAAGGCGATCATGGTGTCGGTGGGCCCGAGGCAGGCGGCGTCCCTGGTCGGCGTGGCCGTCGCCAAGGGCATGGACATCCCGTTCGTCGGCAGCAACTCGGCCTACAGCCCGCAGCTGCTCGGCACCCCCGCCGCGCCCGCGCTGCTGAAGAACTTCTTCGTCATGACGGCCGCGGCGCCGATGAGCGCGCCGATCCCCGCCGTGCAGAAGCTGGTGGCCGACTACCAGGCCAAGTATCCCGGACAGCCGGTCGACAGCGGCGTGGGCGCCGGCTACGGCGCCGCCATGATCGTGGGAGACGCGCTGAAGAAGGCGTGCGAGGGCAAGGACCTCAGCCGCGAGGGCATCGTCAAGGCGCACCGTTCCCAGCCGTCGTGGGAGGGCGGCTTCGGGCAGCCGATGAACTTCTCGCGCATCGACCAGCCCGCCTCCCGCGCCTCCTACGTCGTCCGGCCGGACAAGACGGCGGTCGGCGGCACGGTGATCCTCAAGGAGGCCGCCGTGTCGGACCTGGCGAAGGACTACCAGGTCCCCGTCGGCTGACCGCGCGGGGACGCGCCGCCTCCTCCGGCGCGTCCCCGCGGCGCGGCCGTCAGCGGAAGACCCCCGTGTGGCCGAGCGAGTGCAGGCCCGGCTGCGGGTACACCGCCAGCCCGTGCGGTCCGGCGTCCACCCGGATCGTGCGGGCCAGCCTGCCCTTCTCGGTGTCGAAGACGTACACGACCCCGTGGTAGCGGCCGGCCAGCCACAGCCGCCGGCCGTCGGCGGACACCCCGCCCATGTCGGGCGAGCCGCCGCCGGGGATGCGCCAGGTGTCGACCGGCCGGCGGCGGGCGAAGGACACCACCGACACCGACCCGGCGCCCCGGTTGGACACGTACAGGTGCCGTGAGTCCCGGCTGACGTAGAGGCCGTGGGCGCCGGCGCCGGTCCTGACGAAGTCCTCGACCTTGAAGCTCGCGGCGTCCACCAGCCACAGGCCGCCCGCGGCCATGTCGGCGACGTAGAACGTCGTCCCGTCCGGCGACAGCTTGACGTCCTGCGGCATGTTCGGGTGGTGGGCCATGCCGCGATGCGGAAGGCGCACGACCTGGCGCACCTCGCGCCGCGCCAGGTCGACCACCACCAGGTGGCCGGAGAACTCGCAGCTCGCCAGCATGGTCGCCCCGTCGGCGGTGAAGTCGGCGTGGTTGACGCCCCGGCAGGGCATCTTCAGCGACTCGCGCAGCTTGAAGGTGTGCGGGTCGCGGAAGTCGAGCCGGTTGAGCCGTTCCGCCATCACCAGCGCCGCGGAGCCGTCGGGGGCGAAGTACAGGTTGTAGGGGTCCTCGACGGGGATCGGCCGGCCCGGCCTGCCGGTCGCCGGGTCGATCGGCGTCAGCGTATCGCCGTCGTTGTTGTTCACCCAGAGCGTCTTCAGATCCCACGAGGGGACCACGTGCTGGGGCCTGCGGCCGACGGCGAAGTGCCGCACGATCTTGTAGGTCTCCGGGTCGATGACCGTGACGGTGCCGCTCTCGCTGTTGGGCACGTACACGAGGGACGGGAAGGAGGCGACGACCGGGCTGAGCATGCCGGGCCGGTCGTTGGCGTAGACGTCCCTGGCCACAACCCTCTTGGCCCCGCCATGCGGGCGGGCCCCGTCCGCCGCGGGCGCCTGGGGCGCGGTCTCGGCGGGGGCGGGCGAGGGCGCAGGGACGGCCGGCGCCGCTCCTTGGCGCGGCGCCTCGCCGGCGCAGGCGGACATGGTCGTCGTCAGCGCGAGCGCGGACGCGGCGAGGAGCAGCCGCCCGGCCGCGCGCGGGGCCTCCCTCATCGAGCCCGTCCCCCGGGCGACGAAACCGGCAACGTGCGCCGCTGCATGGCTCCCCTTCGCGATCGAAGATCCCGGCTCCCGGCCGGCTACGGAAACGCTAGGGGCACGAAGGTCAGCCGACGATCAACGCCGGGTCATCGGGGCGTCGGCGTCCCCCCTGTTCTGCGGGCCACGCCGACGATGGAGGGCGTCCGCCGAGCCGGCTCGGCGGGCGGTCAGCGGGCCGCCGCGTCGCGGAACCGGCGGATCGCCAGCGAGGCGAAGACCACCAGCAGCGCCCCCGACCAGGCGAAGGCGGCCACGACCGGGTGCCGCAGCGGCCAGGCCGTGCCGCCCTGGAGCGGCATGCCCGGGCCGCCGAACAGGGTGCGCGCCGCCGAGGCGGCGGCGCTGATCGGGTTCCACTCGGCGATGGAGCGCACCGGCGCGGGCATGCCCTCGGTCGGCACGAAGGTGTTGGCGACGAAGGTCAACGGCAGCAGCACCGCCATGGTGACGCCGGTCGCGGCCTCCGGCCCGCGGCTGACCAGCCCGACGTAGGTCGCCACCCAGCTCACGGCGTAGGCCAGTACGAGCAGCATGGCGAACCCCGCGAGGACGGAGCCGGCGGAGGTGTGCGCCCGCCAGCCGACGGCGAGCCCGCACAGCGCCATGATGACCAGGCTGAGCGCGCTTTCGAACAGGTCGGAGACCGTACGGCCGAGCAGCACCGCCGACCGCGCCATCGGCAGCGACAGGAACCGGTCGTGGATGCCGCGGGTCATGTCCAGCGAGACGCGCACCGCCGTGCCGCCGGCGGTGAAGAAGATGGACTGCACGAAGACGCCGGGCACCAGGTAGTCGCGGTAGTCGCCTCCGGGGACGTGGATGGCGCCCGCGAAGACGTAGGCGAACAGCAGGACGAGCATGATCGGTTGCAGGGTCACGTCGAGCAACCGTTCGGGCGTCCGCCTGATGTGGCTGAGGTCGCGCCGGGTGATGGTCAGGGAGTCGGCCGCCATCCAGCGCAGGCGGGAACGCCGGCCGCGCGGCGGCGGCGGGGCCAGGGTGCCGGGGATGTCCATCATGCCGCTCCGTGGAGGGTCGGTTCGCCGGTGGCGGGGATGTCGCCCGACCGGCCGGCGGGCCGCCCGGTCAGGCGCAGGAAGACGTCGTCGAGGGTGGGGCGGCGCAGGGAGATGTCCTCGATGCCGACCGACCTGGCGTCCAGCTCGCGCACCGCCTCGACCAGGGCCGCCGGCCCGCCGGTCACCGGGACGGTCACGCGCCGCAGGTGCCGCTCGACGCGCGGCCGCGCCGAGGCGAGGCGGGCCAGCGCGGCGCGGGCCGCCTCGACCTCGTCGTCGCGGCGCACGACGACGTCCACGCGCTCGCCGCCGGCGGCCGCCTTCAGCGCGGCGGGCGACCCGGTGGCGAGGACCCTGCCGGCGTCGATGACGACGATCTGGCCGGCCAGGCGGTCGGCCTCCTCCAGGTACTGCGTGGTGAGCAGCACCGTCGTCCCGGCCTCCGCCAGGCCGGCGACGAGCGTCCACATGTCCGAGCGGCCGCGCGGGTCGAGGCCGGTGGTCGGCTCGTCGAGGAGGAGGACGGGCGGCTCGGCGATGAGGCCGGCCGCCAGGTCCAGGCGGCGGCGCATGCCTCCCGAGTAGGTCCTGGCCGGCCGCTCGGCCGCGTCGGCGAGGGCGAACCGGTGGAGCAGCTCGTCCGCCCGCCGCCGCGCCCGTTTGCGCGGCAGATGGCACAGGCGGCCGATCATCTCCAGGTTGGCCCGGCCGGTGAGCAGTTCGTCGACCGCGGCGTACTGGCCGGCCAGGCCGATGCGGCGGCGCACGAGCTCGGCCTGCCGGACGGTGTCGTGACCCGTCACCCGCGCGGCGCCCCCGTCGGGTCGCAGCAGCGTGGCGAGGATGCGGACCACGGTGGTCTTGCCCGCGCCGTTCGGCCCGAGCAGGCCGCAGACGGCGCCGGCCCTTACGGCCAGGTCCACGCCGTCGAGCGCGACCGTCTTCCTGTATCGCTTGCGCAGGCCCTCCGCCTCGATCGCGGGAGCCTCCCGGTCCGTCATCGCCCGCCTCCGGTCGGTCATCGCCATGCGTACTTAGTACGCTTATAGATTGAACGTACGCCTCAGCGTGCGCTGTACGCAAGCCGGATAATGGACGGCGAGGGCGCTCGGCGGCGTCCCGGCACGTGAGGGGAGAGCGCGATGGGTGAGCGGGAAGGCGGCGGGGCCGCGCCGCGCGCGGGCCTGGTGTGGTCGCGCATCGGGCGGTCGGCTCCGGCCCGCCGCCCGGCGCTGACCAGGGAGCAGATCGTGGCCGCGGCGATCGAGATCGCCGACTCCGAAGGCCTGGGCGCGCTGTCCATGCGCGCCATCGCGGTGCGCCTCGGCGCGGGCACCATGTCGCTCTACCGGCACATCCCCGACAAGGACGACCTTCTCGACCTGATGGTCGACGAGGTGTACGGCATGATCGAGCCGCCCGGGAGGTCGGGAGACTGGCGCGAGGTCCTGGCGCACATCGCCACGCGGACCCGCGCGGTGCTGCGCGTCCACCCGTGGTTCGTCGCCGCCGCCTCCTCCCGCGCGCCGCTGGGCCCGAACGCGCTGCGCCATCTTGAGCACACCCTGGCCGCCCTGGACGGGCACGGGCTGCGCCTGCCCGAGATGGCGCGCATGGTGGGCGCGACGACCAGTTACGTCACCGGCTTCGTGCTGCAGGAGCTGGCGGGCGAGGAGGCCAAGCGGCGCAACGGCATGACGGAGGAGCAGTGGGCGGCCTCCGTCCAGCCGTACATCGAGGAGGTGGTGGCGAGCGGGCGCTATCCCACCTTCAGCCGCCTCATCCAGCAGGAAGACGAAGAGAGCGACCCCGATCTCGACTTCGCCTACGGGCTCGACTGCCTCCTCGACGGCTTCCTTCCCCGCCTCCACGACCGGGCGCCCTCCTCGCGCCCGTCCTGACCCGCCCAGGACTCACCCGGGGCTCACGGCCCGGCGGGACGGGCGGGCGGTCCCTTTCGACCGCCCGCCACACGCCTCCGCGCGGCGCCCGGCTCGGGGATCACGGTGAAAGGGCGGTGGAAACTTTCACCTGGTGACGTCGGCGCGCATGCCCGGAGCAGCGGGTTCTTCGCCTGGACGCGTCGTGCCGACGGGTCGCGTTGACCGTCCGGCCGGACGTGACGTCACCATCGGGCACCACATCCTTTCGGCGGCGCCGCGTCCCGGTGAGCGATCGACGCCCGGCACAGGAGGTCCGACATGCAGGCCATCCCCCTGAAGACCCGCCGACGATGGCGGAAGGCGCTCGTGACACTCGCGCTCATCGTCCCGGGCCTCGCCGCCACCACGCTGACCGGGGCCGGCCCGGCCTCCGCCGACGCCGGCTGCCGGGTCTCCTACACGGTCGACAACACCTGGCGTGGCGGGTTCGTCGGGAGCGTGTCCATCACCAACCTGGGCGACGCCCTGACGAGCTGGCAACTGGCCTGGTCCTTCACCGCGGGGCAGACCATCGCCTACCAGTGGAACGCGATCTACGCCCAGAGCGGCGGCGACGTGACCGCCTCCAACGCCTCCTACAACGGCTCCCTGGCCACAGGCGCGACCGTCGTGATCGGCTTCATCGCCAACACGCCCGGCGCCAACCCCGTGCCCACCTCCTTCGCCCTCAACGGCGTGGCGTGCGCCGCGCCGGCCGCGCCCGCCTCCGACACCGCGCGTTGAACTCATCCCAAAACGCGCGAACCCGGCGCCCGCGATAATGAGGCGGCATCCAATCCCATATCCCGATCGGCAGGCCGCTGACACAATGTGAGGACGAGGGCCGAGCGGTACGAGAGCGTTCCACCCTTCGGGCCCGCCATGCCCGAGGGTGAGGCTCGGCGGCTCGCGACGGTCCACGCCGCCTCACGGGACGAGGAGTGACGCCGGTGCCGAGGAGGGATGACCCCGCTGCGCTGGAGCGGCTCTGCCGCGAGTATGGAGATCATCTCTACGACTACTGTCAGTCGTTGCTCGATGATGAGGACGCGCTGTCGGCGACGGTGGGGGCGTTGTACGGGGCGGTGGCCCATACCGATCGGTTGTACGACGCGACGCGGTTGCGGGCGTGGTTGTACGCGCTGGCGCGGGCCGAGTGTCAGGCCCGGCTTGCCGGGGTGGTCCACAAGGGGTCTTATGCCCGGCAGGGCCGGGGTGGTTCGCCGGAGCTGGGTGTGGAGGTTCTGGCGTGTCTGGAGCCGCGTGAGCGGGAGATCCTGGATCTGACGCTGCGCCATGGGTTGAAGTCCGATGAGGTGGCCCGGGTGCTGGACATCTCGGTGGACGCGGTGGAGGGCGCGGCCCGCATGGGGCGGCGCAACGCCGAGCGGTGGCTGGCGGCGGTCATGGACGCCCGGGGTGAGCGGCCGCGGTGTGCGGTGCTGCCGGGGCTGGTGAAGTCGTGGGCGGAGTCGCCGACGCGGCTGTTGCGCGCGCACATCACCCGGCACATCCGTTCGTGCAAGCAGTGCGGGTCGGCCACCTCCGGTGTGACGATGACCGCGTTGATGACCCGGATGCCGATCCTGGCGGGTCCGGCGCCGGCGGAGCGGTTGTTCTCCGGCGCGGACGCCTCGTTCACCGCGGCCGAGACGCGTACCGAGAGCTGGCATCCCGATGGGTTCCCGGTGCAGCCGGACGCGTTGGAGGATCCGCCGCCGGCGCAGGCTCCGCTGTCGGTGGAGGAGGGGTTCACCCCCGAACGCCGCGAGGGCGCCAAGGCCGAGCCGGAGTTCTGGGAGCCCGATCCTGAGGCGGACGACCCGGAGAGCCGGATCCGCTGGGGGCGGGTGTCGCTGGTCACGGTGGTGTCGGTGGCCTCGGCCGGGGTGATCTGGTCGCTGCTGTTCGCGCCCACCGGCGCCCAGGGCCCGGTCGATGTGGAGGCCGCGGGCGGCACCGTCGTGGTCAGCCCCGGCGAGTCCCTGCCGCCCCTGGTCGACTCCCCGCCGCCGCCCATCGGCGCCTCCATCCCCATGGAACATTTCGGGAAGACCGGGTCCAAGCCGGTCACGCCACCGCCGGCCGCCTCCCACCCCTCCCCCACCCCCAAGGGCGAGAAGTCCTCCCGCCAGGCGGACGACGGCTCCGGCGGCCCGCCGTCCAAGACGGCCACCGCGCCCGCGCCGCCGTTCCTCAGCGCCCGCGGCACGGTCGACGTGGGGTACGGCCGTGAGGGCGTCGCGGCGATCGAGTCCCGGGCCGGGACCATCCGCTGGAGCGCGGCCGGTTCCGCCTACGTCGAGGTCTCGCCGGCCGCCGGCACCCTCGCCCACGGCCGGAGCGGAGCCTTTCGTGTCACGCTCCACGGCCTCGCGCCCGGCACCCCCGCCGACTGCGGCAGGCAACTGGGCACCTACGTGACCATCAACTGGTCGGGCGTCAACAAGGGCGCCCAGGGGTCGGGCAGCGCGACGGTGACCGTCACCTACAAGAAACGCTGCCCCTGACCGGCGGCGCGACGAGACCGCTCACCACCGCTCACCACCGCTCACGACCGTCACGTCACGCCGTCGCCCGTCGCCGGCGGCCCGGGGCGGCGCCGGGTGGAGCCGGCGGAGCGGGCGACGCGGAAGCCCACGTCGTCGATCTGGAGCGTCGGGTGGCTGCGGCGCCGCACCGAGGCCCGGCAGCTCCAGTTCTCATCGAACCAGCCGCCGCCGCGCAGCACCCGATAGGTGCCGTAGACCTCGGGATCGTAGAGGTCCCAGCACCACTCCCAGACGTTGCCCAGCATGTCGTACAGGCCCCACGGGTTGGGCATTCTGCCGCCGACCTCGTGAACGCGCTCACCCGAGTTGCCGCGATGCCAGGCGATCTCGTCCAGCGGCCCGTACCGCGCGCCGGTCGTACCGGCACGGCAGGCGTGCTCCCACTCGGCCTCGGTGGGAAGCCGGTACCCGTCGGCGGACGCGTCCCACTCGACGTCCTGCGCGTCACGGCCCACGTGCTCCGCGTCAGGGCCGATGCCCTCCGCGTCACGGCCGGCGTGCTCCGCGTCAGGGCCGAGGCGATAGGACGGCGTCAGCCCCTCGTGCCGGGACAGGGCGTTGCAGAACCGGACCGCGTCCCACCACGACACGCCCTCGACGGGCAGCGCGCCGCCGTGCGCGGCGCTCGGCCGCTCCCCCGTGACCCGCGCGTACAGCGCCTGGGTGACCGGGTGGGCCGCGAGCAGGAACGGCGGGACCTCGACCTGCCAGCTGTGCCGCGTCCGCCGGTCCGACAGCGTCACCCGCCCCGGCGGGACGTCGATCAGCTCGGCGCGCGCGCTCATCCCCATGTGGGCGGGCGGCAACGCGGCGGAAGTGGGCATATGGGGCATCCTCTCAGCGGCCGTTCCACCCGGGCGACCGGATCAGGGCCGGTCCGGCCGGGGGCCGGCCTGTTCGTCCTCGGCCGGGAGTTCGAGCACGGCGCCCGCCCCGCCGGACGGCCGGCGCGGGCGTCCGGGGCGCCGTTCCCATTGCGCGCCGAAGGCGAGGATGTCGGCCCGGGCCCAGAGCTTGCCCGCGGCGAGGACGTACAGGGGCGCGGGAAAGTCCGGACGCTCGGCGAGCTGGTGCACGCGGGCGCGCGAGACGCCGAGGATCTCGCCGGCCTCGACGGCGCCCACCAGGTCACGGCGGCCCGGGTCGCGGCGGGCGAGGTCGGCGAGGGCGGCCAGCAGCAGCTCGGCGGTGTCCCAGTCGCGGCGGCCGTCCTCGCCGAGCCGGACGGCGAGTTCGGTGACCTCGGCGGCGGTGTGCCCGAGGGCCGCGGCGACGGTCCTGGCGGCGAGAAGCAGATCACGGCCGCGCGGGGTGTGCCTGGCGTCCATCACCAAAGCATCTCAAAACTCTATAAACGTCGCAATGATTCCCCGGCGCGACGGTTTTCGCCGCCGAGGGGCACGAGGTGCATAGCGGCTCAAGGCGCATAAGGGGACGGCGAGAAGGCCGGCGGGCCCCGTGGACACCATGAACACCGGTGGCACTATAATGAACAAAAGTTCGCCTAGCGAACACAATCTGACTTCCGACAGCGCGCCGGCGGGTCTCCGCCCGCCTCGGCGCGAGGGCGAGGGACATGGCCGACATCCGTACGCTCCCCGAAGCGGTGGCGGAGCTGATCCACGACGGCGACGCGGTCGCGATGGAGGGCTTCACCCACCTGATCCCGTTCGCCGCGGCCCACGAGGTCATCCGGCAGGGCATCACCGACCTGACGCTGATCCGGATGACGCCAGACGTGATCTACGACCAGCTCATCGGCGCCGGTCTGGTCAAGAAGCTGGTCTTCTCCTGGGGCGGCAACCCCGGCGTCGGCTCGCTCCACCGGTTCCGGGACGCGGTCGAGAACGGCTGGCCGCGTCCGCTGGAGGTCGACGAGCACAGCCACGCCGGCATGGCCAACCGCTACGTCGCCGGCGCCTCGGGGCTGCCCTTCGCCGTGCTGCGCGGGTACCGCGGCACCGACCTGGCGAGCCGCACCGACACCGTCGCCACCGTGACCTGCCCGTTCACCGGCGAAGAGCTGGCCGCCGTCGCGGCGGTCAACCCCGACGTCACCGTCATCCACGCGCAGCAGGCCGACCGCGACGGCAACGTCCAGCTCTGGGGACTGACCGGGGTGCAGAAGGAGGCCGCGCTGGCCGCCCGCCGGGTGCTGGTCACCGTCGAGGAGATCGTCGACACGCTGCGGCCGCACCCCGGCGGCATCGTGCTGCCGGGCTGGGCGATCACCGCGGTCGCGGAGGCGCCCGGCGGCGCCCACCCCTCCTACGCGGCCGGCTACTCGGTCCGCGACAACGGCTTCTACCAGGCGTGGGACCCGATCTCCCGCGACCGCGACAGGTTCACCGCATGGCTGCGGGAGAACATCACGCACGTCGACGGAACACCGAGCGAAGGAGCGGCCGCCCGATGAGCGACTGGACGCCGGACGAGGTGATGACCGTCAACGCGGCCCGTGCCCTCGCCGGCGCGCGCACCTGTTTCGTCGGCATCGGCCTGCCGAGCACCGCCGCCAACCTCGCCCGCCGCACCTGCCGCCCCGACCTGGTCCTGATCTACGAGGCCGGCGCGCTCGGCGCCAAGCCGAGCCGGCTGCCGCTGTCCATCGGGGACGGTGAGCTGGCCGAGACCGCGGACGCGGTCGTCTCGGTGCCCGAGATGTTCAACTACTGGCTGCAGGCCGGGCGCATCGACGTCGGCTTCCTCGGCGCGGCACAGCTCGACCGGTTCGCCAACATCAACACCACCGTGGTCGACCGAGGCCCCGGCCGTCCCGAGGGGCGCCTCCCGGGCGCCGGCGGGGCTCCGGAGATCGCGGCGAGCTGCGGCGAGGTGCTGATCGTGCTGCGTCACTCGACCCGCAACTTCGTGGAGCGGCTCGACTACACCACCTCCGTGGGCCACGGCTCGGGGCGCGGCGACCGCGGGCGTCTCGGGCTGCGCGGCAGGGGCCCGGTCGCCGTCATCACCGACCTCGGCATCCTGCGCCCCGATCCTGAGACCGCCGAGCTGATCCTGACGGACCTGCACGCCGGGGTCACCGTCGAGCAGGCCCGCGCCGCCACCGGCTGGCCGCTGAAGACCGCCGACCAGGTGGCCGCCACCCCGCCTCCCACCGGCGACGAGCTCGCGACGCTGCGCGCCCTCAAGGCCGCCTGAGATGATCACCGTGATGATCGCCGTGCTCGCGACGCCCGGAACCGGCCCTCTGCCGGCCCGGGCGCGACCAGCCTCGAAGAAGGGCCGCACATGAGCGACGTGTACATCGTCGACGCCGTCCGCACCCCGTTCGGCAGGTACGGCGGCGCGCTGTCCAAGGTCCGGCCCGACGACCTGGCCGCCCACGTCGTGCGGGCGCTCGTGGACCGCAGCCCGGAGCTCGACCCCGCCCGCGTCGACGACGTGTTCTTCGGCAACGCCAACGGCGCGGGCGAGGAGAACCGCGACGTCGCCCGCATGGCCGTCCTGCTGGCCGGGCTCCCGGTCACCGTCCCCGGCACGACGGTCAACCGGCTGTGCGGCTCGGGGATGGAGGCCGTCATCCAGGCCGCCCGCGCCGTCGCCGCCGGGGACGCCTCCATCGCCGTGGCCGGCGGCGTCGAGTCCATGTCGCGCGCCCCGTACGTGCTGCCCAAACCCGAGCGGGCGTTCCCCGCGGGGCACCAGGAGATGTACTCCACGACCCTCGGCTGGCGCATGGTGAACCCGCGCATGCCGGCCGAGTGGACGGTCGCCCTCGGCGAGGGCGCCGAGCTGATCGCCGGCAAGTACGGCATCAGCCGCGAGCGCCAGGACGCCTTCGCCCTGGCCAGCCACGAGAAGGCGGCCCGCGCCTGGAAGGACGGCGCCTACGCGGGCGAGATCGTCCCGCTTGACGGCGCCGGGCCGGCCCGCGACGAGGCGATCCGCGACGACACCTCCATGGAGTCCCTGGCCCGGCTCAAGCCGGCCTTCCGCCCCGACGGCGGCACCGTCACCGCCGGCAACTCCTCTCCCCTCAACGACGGCGCGGCCGCGCTGCTGCTGTGCGACGAGGAGGGGCTGCGGGCCGTCGGCCGCGAACCTCTCGCCCGGGTCCGCGCCTCCGCCGTCACCGGCATAGAGCCGCAGTTCTACGGCCTGGGCCCGATCGAGGCGGTCAGGCGGGCGCTGGCCCGCGCCGGGAAGGGCCTTGAGGAGCTTTCGGTCTTCGAGCTCAACGAGGCGTTCGCGGCGCAGGCGCTGGGCTGCCTGGGCGAGTGGCCCGGCCTCGATCCGGCCATCGTCAACCCCCGCGGCGGCGCCATCGCCATCGGCCATCCGCTGGGCGCGTCCGGAGCGCGCCTGGCCGGGTCCGTCGCCCACCAGCTCGCCGCCGCCGGCTCCGGCACCGGTCTCGCGGCGCTGTGCATCGGCGTGGGACAGGGCATCGCCCTGGTCCTGGAAAGGTAGCGACGACACATGCCCACCACCCCCGAGCCCGCTCCCGGCACCAGTGAACCCACCGGCGGCCCTGGACGCCCCGCGGCGCCGCCCACCCAGGAGGTCATCAGCGCGGAGATCGCGCGGGCGCGGCAGGACTACGTCAAGGCCGTGGAGGGCGGCGCGGCGCGCCGCGACCACCCGGGCCGCGACTACGCGCCGTACCGCAGCGCCGTGCTGCGCCATCCCCGCCAGCCGCTGGTCAGCGTCCACGACCCCGAGGCGGTGGAGCTGAGCGGCCCGGTGTTCGGCGTCACCGACGTCACCGACCTCGACGGGGACCTCACCCGCCAGCACCACGGCGAGCCGCTCGGCGAGCGCATCCACGTCACCGGGCGCGTGCTCGACGGGGCGGGCCGGCCGGTGCGCGGGCAGCTCGTCGAGATCTGGCAGGCCAACGCCGCGGGGCGGTACGCCCACCAGCGCGACCAGCACCCGGCGCCGCTGGACCCGAACTTCACCGGCGTCGGCCGCTGCCTCACCGACGACGAGGGCCGGTACGCCTTCACCACGGTCAAGCCGGGCGCCTACCCGTGGCGCAATCACGACAACGCCTGGCGGCCCGCGCACATCCACTTCTCGGTCTTCGGCACCGCCTTCACCCAGCGGCTGGTCACGCAGATGTACTTCCCAGGGGATCCGCTGTTCCCCTTCGACCCCATCATGCAGTCGGTGACCGACGACGCCGCCCGCGAACGCCTCGTCGCCCGCTACGACCACGACCTTTCGACCCCCGAGTGGTCGCTCGGGTACCGGTGGGACATCGTCCTGTCCGGCCCCTCCGCGACCTGGATCGACGAGGAGACCGCATGACCCCGCCGCCCACCCCGTCGCAGACCGTGGGCCCCTTCTACGGGTACGCCCTGCCGTTCGCCAAGGGCGAGGACATGGCCCCGGCCGGGCACCCCGACGCCCTCACCCTGCACGGCCGGGTCTACGACGGAGCCGGTCAGCCCATCCCCGACGCCCTGCTGGAGTTCTGGCAGCCCGCCCCCGACGGGTCACGGGCCGGCGCGCCCGGGTCGCTGCGGCGCGACCCGGTCACCGGCGCGGTCATCGGCCGCACCGGCGTCGGCTTCACCGGGTTCGGGCGCGTCGCGACCGACGCCGACGGCCACTACACGCTGCGCACGGTGCCGCCGGGCGGCGTGCCGTACATCTCGGCGTGCGTCTTCGCCCGTGGTCTGCTGCACCACCTTTTCACCCGCGTCTACCTGCCCGAGCTCACCGACCCCGACACCGAGCCGCTGCTCGTGTCCTTGCCGCCGCATCGGCGGGCCACGTTGCTCGCCGTCGCCGAACGCGAGAAGGTCTATGGGTTCGACATCCGCCTGCAGCACGACGGCGTGCACGAGGAGACGGTGTTCCTTGCCTTCGACCGATGACGGGCCGCACGCCTCGGATGACGAGACGGCTCGCCTTGCCTTCCGCTGACGGGACGGGCCGCCGTGCCTTGGACTGACGGGACGAGCCCAGGCGGGCCGGGGCCCGGCGATCCCGCGGACGTGGGACTGCTCGGGCCGGTCGGCGCGGGCTCGGCGGTGGAGGCGGCGACCGGGGACGCCGCGTTCGTCCGCGGCATGCTGGACGCCGAGGCGGCGCTCACCCGGGCCCAGGCCGCGACCGGCCTCGCTCCGGCGTCCGCGGCCTCCGCCGTGACGGCGGCGGCCGACGCCGGCCGGTACGACGTGCGCGACCTGGCGTTGCGCGCCCGGTCCGGCGGCAACCCGGTGATCCCGCTCGTGGCCGACCTCACCGCCGCGGTCGCCGCACGCGATCCGGATTCGGCCCCGTACGTGCACCGCGGCGCCACCAGTCAGGACATCTGGGACACCGCGCTGATGCTCGTCGCCGGCCGGGCGCTGGAGCCCATGCTGGCCGACCTGGAGCGTGCGGCACGGGCCTTCGCGGAGCTGGCCGCCGCGCACCGCGGCACCCCGATGGCCGGTCGCACGCTCACGCAGCACGCGGTGCCGACCACGTTCGGGCTCAAGGCCGCCGGCTGGCTGACGCTGGCCGCCGGCGCGCGCGACCGGCTGGCGGCCGTCCGGGCGGCCCTGCCCGCCCAGCTCGGCGGCGCCGCGGGCACCCTGGCCGCCTTCCACGCCTTCGCCGAGACCGCCACCGGCCACTCCCCCGCGCCGGGCGACGTCCCGTCGTCGGCGGGCGGCGTTCCCACCGCGAGCGGCGTTGCCTCCGCGAGCGGCGTTCCATCGGCGGATGACGTCCCCCCTGCGGGCGGCGATGGCGGTGACATCGGGGTGCGGCTGCTGTGCGCCTATGCCGCCGAGACGGGGCTGGCAGAGCCACCGCTCCCCTGGCACACGTTGCGGGCCCCCGTCGCCGACCTCGCCGGAGGGCTCGCGTTCGCCGCAGGAGCCCTCGGCAAGGTGGCGGCCGACGTGCTGGTGCTCTCGCGCACCGAGGTCGGCGAGGTCGCGGAGGGCGAGGGCGGCGGGTCGTCCGCCATGCCGCACAAGTCCAACCCGGTGCGGGCCGTGCTGATCGCCGCCGCGGCGCGGCAGGTTCCCGCGCTGGCCGGCGTGCTGTACGGCTCGCTCGCCGCCGAGGACGAGCGTCCCGCGGGCGCCTGGCACGCCGAGTGGCGGCCGCTGCGGGACGCCCTGCGCCTGACCGGCGGCGCCGCCCTGGCCGCCGCCGAGCTGGCCGAGGGCCTGCGGGTGCGTCCTGACCGCATGAAGGACAACCTGGGCCTGACGGCCGGGCTGGTGGTGGCCGAGCGCCTCACCATCGTCCTGGCCGGTGTGATCGGCCGCGACCGGGCCAAGCAGGCGGTGACGCGGGCGTCCCGCCGGGCCGCCGAGGAGGGCGTCCCCCTGGCCAAGGCCATCGCGGCGGAGCCCGCCGTGGCGGCGGCCCCGGGCGCCCTTTCCGGGGAGGAGCTGGGACGGCTCGCCGACCCGGCGGGCTACCTCGGCTCCGCAGGCGCCCTCGTGGACCGGGCCCTCCGGCACGGCCGGCCGTCATGAACAGAAACGCCCCGGCAGGGGAAGAACGCCCGCTTCGCCTCGTCCGGAGGGTTCCGGCGTCGTGACAGCGGATACGGCCGCCCGCCGGGAAGGGCTCGGGGGAAGAACCCGGGTGTGCTCCACCCCTGGTCACATCGAGAGGACATCATGATCGCCGCCGCACCGCGCCTGCTCAACCACCGCGTGGACGGGCCGGGCACGGCCCCGCCGCTGGTGCTCGGGCCTTCGGTGGGCACGAGCCTGGCCGTATGGGAATCGCAGGTTCCGACGCTGGCGCACCACTACCGGGTCGTGCGCTGGGATTTCCCCGGGCACGGCGGCTCGCCCGCCGGCCTGCTGCCCGACCTGGCGCCGGGAGCAACCACCGTCGCCGACCTCGGCCGGCTGGTCCTCGAACTCGCGGACGCGCTCGGCCTGGACGCCTTCGCCTACGCCGGCGTCTCCCTCGGCGGGGCCGTCGGCGCCTGGCTCGCGGTCCACCATCCCGAGCGCGTGACCTCGCTGGCCATGGTGTGCTCGTCGGCCCGGTTCGGTGAGCCGGAGGGCTGGCGCGAGCGCGCGGCTCTGGTGCGCGCCAAGGGCACCGCACCGGTCGCCGAGACCGCCGCCACGCGCTGGTTCACCCCCGGCTTCGCGGCCGAACCGGCCGCGCTGGCGCTGACGGAGGACCTCCGGGCGGCCGACCCCCAGGCCTACGCCGCCTGTTGTGACGCGCTGGCGGCCTACGATCTGCGCGCCGACCTGGCGCGGGTGAGCGCGCCGACGCTCGTCATCGCGGGCCGGGACGACCCGGCGACGCCGCCGAGCCACGCCCGCGAGCTGGCCGACGGCATCCGGGGAGCCTCGCTCACCGAGGTGGCGCACGCCGCTCACCTCGCCGGCGTCGAGCGCCCGGCGCCCGTCCTGGCCGCGATGCTCGCCCATCTGGCCGCCACCGTTCCCCTCGGTCCTGGGCGCTCCGCCGGCGAACCCGCTCGCCCGGCGGCCGGCCGGACCGGCGGCGGGGACGCGCGGTACGAGCAGGGCATGGGGGTGCGGCGGGCCGTGCTCGGGGACGCCTACGTGGACCAGGCCGTCGCCCGGACGACGGACTTCACGGCGCCGTTCCAGGACTTCATCACCCGCTACGCCTGGGGTGAGATCTGGACCCGTCCGGGTCTGAGCCGGTACACCCGCAGTTGCGTGACGCTCACGGCCCTGGTGGCGCGCGGTCATCTGGACGAGCTGGCCATGCACGTGCGCGCCGCGCTGCGCAACGGCCTGACCCCCGAGGAGATCCGGGAGGTCCTCATGCAGACCGCCATCTACTGCGGGGTCCCGGCCGCCAACTCCGCCTTCGCCGTGGCCGCCCGCGTGCTCGCCGACGAACAGCGAGAAGGACCCGAAGAACCGCCGTTGTGACGATGCCACTGCGAGGCCATTGCGGGCGCGGACCCGCGAAGGGCCGGGGCGCGAAAAAACAAGCCGGGGCCCGCGCCACGAAGGCGCGGACCCCGGCTTGTGCGGCGCGGTGTCAGGCGGGAACGATGTTCTCGGCCTGCGGGCCCTTCTGGCCCTGGGTGACGTCGAAGGCCACTCGCTGGCCCTCGCGCAGCTCACGGTAGCCGCCCTGGGAAACGATGTTGGAGAAGTGGGCGAAGACGTCGGGGCCGCCGCCGTCCTGCTCGATGAAGCCGAAGCCCTTTTCCGAGTTGAACCACTTCACGGTGCCAGCAGCCATGTCGATCTCCTTCAGATAGCAGTCGCCGGAATCCGCCCTGTGCGGATTCGTCGTCGCCGCGTGTAAGCCCATCCGGAGATGACCGGTAAACAAAAAATGCACCTGAAGGTCAGAATGCCTGTCAGGCGCACCAAACGTTCGCATGGGTACCACAACTGCAACTGCTTCCACCGTAGCACACCTTGCGGCCGTGCCCCCAACGGAGCGGATCACGCGGCGCCCGCGCCGCTCTCGCCGCGATCCCGTGGACCGCGTGATCGCGGGCGGCCCCGCGTCACACGCGCCGCCGTCCGGCGCGTGCGGGCACGGGAACGCCGTATCAAGGCGATCATCCCCAGGCAGGAGAACCGGCCTTGGACCGACCATCCCCCACCAGGCGGGAGGACCGGTCCTTGCGCCGATCATCCCCCCAGATGGGAGATCCGGTCCTTGAACAACGTCGTGGCGATGGCGGCCTTGCCGGGCTGGCCGCGCAGGAACGCCTGGGCGAACTTCTTGGCCTGCTCGTACTCGACCTTGCCCGGCATCGGCGGCTCGTTCGGGTCGACGTCGACGTCGAGCAGCGCCGGCCCCTGGTAGGCGAGCGCCTCGGCCACGGCCCCGGGAAGGTCCTCCGGCGCGGTCACCTTGCGGCCGTACCCGCCGCACGAGCGCGCCCAGCCGGAGAAGTCGGAGGCCGGCGAGCCGAAGCGGACGCCGTGCTCGGGGTAGCCGAGCACCATCTGCTCCCACAGGATCTGGCCCAGCGAGCCGTTGTTGTTGACCACGACGGTGATCGGCAGCCCGTACCTGGCGGCGGTGAGGAACTCGGCCATGAGCATCGCGAACCCGCCGTCGCCCACGTACGCGATCACCTGCCTGCCTGGGTAGGCGTGCTGCATGGCGATGGCGTACGGCAGCCCAGGGGCCATCGAGGCCAGGTTGCCCGACAGGTAGAAGCCGCGGTCGCCGCGGATCGTCCAGTGCCGTGCCGCCCAGGTGGCGACCGTGCCGGAGTCGCAGGTGAGGATGGCGTCGTCGGAGGCGGCCCGGTCGACGCACGCCATGAGGTACTGCGGGGCGATCGGGTGGCGGCCGGGCGATTCGAGATCCGCCATCCTGCTCCGCCAGGCGTCCATCGCCTTCTGGTACTTCTCCAGGTGGCCGCGGTCGTCCTTGCGGGTCAGCAGCGGCAGCAGCGCGGCCAGCGCCTCCCTGGCGTCGCCGATCATCGGGACGTCGGTGGGCAGCCGCGCGCCCGCCCGGGTGGGGTCGGCCTCGATCTGCACCACGCGGACCTTGCCCGGTTCGGGCAGGTGCTTGGTGTAGGGGAAGTTCGTGCCGGCCATCAGCAGCGTGTCGCAGTCCTCGACGAGGTCCTCGCCGGGCCGCGTCCCGAGCAGCCCGATGCCGCCGACCGCGTACGGGGAGTCGTCCGGGATGACGGCCTTGCCGGGCAGGGTTTTGATCACCGGCGCGCCGAGGGCCTCGGCGACGGCGAGCACCTCGCCGCGGGCGTGCAGGGCGCCGGCTCCCGCCAGGATCGCCACCCGCTCGCCGGCGTTCAGCACCTCGGCCGCGGCCCGCAGGTCCTGCTCGCGCGGCGTACCCGGAGCGGGAAGGTAGATCGGCGCGGTGCTGGGCGGCGCGACGGGCCCCATGTGCTGGTACGGATCGGCGTCCGCGGCGGCGACCTGCACGTCGTTCGGCAGGGTCAGGTGGGCCACTCCCCGCCGGGCGTAGGCGGTGCGGATGGCGAGGTCCACCACTCCGGGCAGCTGGGCGGGGTTGTCGACGACGAGGTTGTACTCGGCGACGTCGGCGAACACCTGCTCCAGGTGGACCTCCTGCTGGTAGGAGGTGCCGAGGACGCTGGTCTCCTGCATGCCGGTGATGGCCAGCACCGGCTGGTGGTCCAGCTTGGCGTCGTACAGGCCGTTGAGCAGGTGGATGCCGCCGGGCCCCGAGGTCGCGAGGCACACCCCGATGCGGCCGGTGGCCTTGGCGTGGCCGGCCGCCATGAACGCGGCCGCCTCCTCGTGGTGGACCAGGACGAACGTGATCCGGCCGGAGTGGCGGCGCAGCCCTTCCATGATCCCGTTGATGCCGTCACCGGGCAGTCCGTAGACCGTGTCGACTCCCCAGGCGATCAGCCGTTCGATGAGTACTTCAGAGGCGATCTGCGTCATACCTGGCCGCATGCCCGGTGCTCGGGCTCTAAACAACGCGCCGGGGGTTCACGATCGGCCTTTTACCGGCTCGCCGTGACGGTGCCGTGGCGGCCGGCGGGCCGCCACGGCACCGCCGGGTCAGCGGGCGGCGGACGGGGTCAGGCGCAGCTCGAAGGCCGCCGGGGCGAGCCGGAGCTCGTGCCGGTCGGGAAGCGCCGGGCCGCACGACGCCGAGCCGATGCCCCGCTGGGCGAGGTCGACGTGCAGGTACAGCACGTCCTCCGGCTCCAGCGAACCCTCGTGCGCCGTGCCGGCCAGGCGCTGCGGGGAGTGACGCGTCGCGGTGAACGCGAAGCGCGGCTCGCCCGACACCCGGATCCCCCCGGCCGGACCGGCGGCCTCCACCCAGACGACGTCGATCCGCTGCCCGTTCTCCTGCGGCCTGGCGTACGGCGTGTGCAGGTCGCCGACGGCGCTGCCGTACCTGCCGAACCTGGAGGCCGCCCGGGTGTCGGCGTACGCCTCGCCGGGGCCGCCGCCGAGCCAGGTCACCGAGTCGAACGCGGCCGGCAGCTCGAAGGTCCAGCCGAGCCTGGCCACCGGGAACGCCCAGGCGCCCTGCGGGGTCACGCTGATCGACGCGGCCAGCGTGCCGCCCTCGGTCCGCCACCGGTAGCTGGTCAGGACGCCGTCGCGCAGCCCGGCCGCCGCGGTCCGCACCGTGAAGCTCACCCCGCCGGGCTCCTCCTCGGCGGAGATCACCCGGTGGGTGAGCCGGTGCAGGCCGTACGCCTCCCAGATGGCGGCGATGGTCGTGCCTTCCGGCCGGCGGCCGAGCCGGTCGTTGTCGGTGGGCGCGCGCCACAGCTCCAGCCGGGGGCCGGCGACGGGTGTGCCCGCCAGCTCGCACAGCTCACCGCGCGTCAGGTCGAACACGGCCGCGCCGAGCCGCAACAGGCTCCCCTCCCGCCGGACGGCCGCGGCGCCGCCCGGAGTCCCGCCCGCCCCTGGCCCGGCGACCGCCTCCCGCGAACCCGGCTCCTGGCCGCCGCCGACCGCCCGGTCCTGGCCGCCCTCCGGATCGTGGCCGCCCGCGCGGTCAGGGGCGCCGAGGGGGATCTGGCCCCAGGCGACCTGGTGGCCGGCGGGGGCCCAGGTCGTCCCGGCGGCCAGCCGGGCGCTCAGGTTGAGGAAGGACCACCCGGCGCCGGCGAGGGCCGCCGCGTCGGCGGGCACGTCCAGCTCGGCGCTCTCCCACGGGGACAGGTCGGGCACGGCGAGCACGCCCTTGCCGACCTCGACGCCGTCCACCTCGACCGACCAGAGGAACTCCAGGTGGGAGAGCCCGATGTGGTCCTGGACGTTGCGCACCCTGAGCCGTCCGGGGCCGGCGGCCTCCATGCGCACCGGTTCGATGATCTTGGCGTACTCCACCATGCCGGGCGAGGGCGTCCGGTCGGGGAACATCAGCCCGTCGCACACGAAGTTGCCGTCGTGCGGCGACTCGCCGAAGTCGCCGCCGTACGCGAAGATCGGCCTGCCCTGGTCGTCGGCGGCGGCCAGGCCGTGGTCGATGTACTCCCACACGAACCCGCCCATGCACCGGTCGCTCGACTCCAGCAGCTCGCGGTACTCGGTCAGGCCGCCGGGGCCGTTGCCCATGGCATGCGCGTACTCGCACATCAGATACGGCTTGCCGCGCCTGGCCGCGTCCTGGGCGGCGTCCGCCAGCGGCGGCTCGCCGCGACCGGCGATGGCGGCGACCGCCTCGGGCGCGGGGTACATCTGCGACCACACGTCGCTGTAGCGGGTCTGCTGGTCCCCCTCGTAGTGCACGGGCCTGCCCGGGTCCGCCCGCTTGGCGAAGGCGTACATCGCCGCCAGGTTGGCGCCCGTGCCGGCCTCGTTGCCGAGCGACCACATGACGACGCTCGGGTGGTTGCGGTCGCGGGCCACCATGCGGCGCATGCGGTCGACCAGCGCCTCGCGCCACATGGGCTCGTCTGACGGGTTGCCCTGCCACCCGCCGGACTCGAAGCCGTGGGTCTCAAGGTCGCACTCGTCGATCACGTACAGGCCGTACCGGTCGCACAGCTCCAGGAAGTGCGGGTGCGGCGGGTAGTGGGAGGTGCGCACGGCGTTGACGTTGTGCCGTTTGAGCGTCAGCACGTCGTCGAGCATGTCCTGGGCGGTGAGGGCGCGCCCGCGCCGGGGGTGGAACTCGTGCCGGTTCACCCCGCGCAGCAGCGTCCTGCGGCCGTTCACCAGGAACGCGCCGCCGTCGATGGTCACGCGGCGGAAGCCCACGGGGACGGTGACCGTGCCCGCGGCGGTGGCGACCACGGCCTCGTACAGCCGGGGCGACTCGGCGCTCCACGGCTCGACGGGGCCGGCCGCCAGGTCGACGCCGGTGCGGCCGGACAGGCCGAGCTGGGCCACCTCCACCGTGGCGGGCGCGTCGGACTCCACCCGGAGCACGCCGTGGCCGGTGGCCGGCTCGTAGTCGGCGTGCACGACGACGTCGGACGGCGCCCCGGCGGGCAGCAGTTCCAGGACGACCGGGCGGTACAGGCCCGACAGCCACCACATGTCCTGGTCTTCGGCGTAGGAGGCCGCCGACCACTGGTGCACCCGCACCGCCAGGACGTTGTCCCCCGCCGCGACGTGGGCGGTGACGTCGAACTCCGCGGGCAGCCTGGACCCGACGACCAGCCCGAGCGGCCGGCCGTTCAGCCACACCGCGGCCGTGGAGTCGACGCCCTCGAAGCGCAGCACCACGCGCCCGCCGGCGGCCACGGCGTCGAGCCAGCCGGCGCCGACCTGGAAACGCCGCCGGTAGGAACCGGTGGGGTTGTCGCCGGGCACGTGCGGCGGGTCGACGGGGAAGGGGTACTGGACGTTGGTGTACCAGGGGCGGCCGTGGCCGTGGAGCTGCCAGTGCGCGGGCACCGGCAGCTCGTCCCAGCCGCCGTCGTCGAACTCCGGCTCGGCGAAGCCGGACGGCGCCCCGGCGGGCCGGTCGGCCCAGTGGAACCGCCAGGGCCCGTCGAGGGCGACGCGCGGCCCCGGGCCGGCGGGGAGCGCCGCCCTGGGGGCACGCGTGCCGACCGGCGGGCCGGTCCAGGTGATGTAGGGGGGCGAACCCTCCGGTGACAGATCATCGGAGATCAGGTCGGGCAGATCGCGCGGCACTGTTTGTCCTCTGGTCGTCGGTCGTCGGCTTGGGCTGGGGTCTCGGTCGCCGAGGGGGATGAACCGGTACGGGATGACGCTAACGGCCGTCGTCCGCCGGCGCGACGACCGGCCCGCGCCCGCCGCCGGTCACCTCGAACGGCCGGGCGGGGGTCAGCCGGACTGCGGGGTGCCGGACGGGGGCAGGAGGCCGGCGGGGTCAGCCAAACTGCGGCAGAAACCCGGCGGGGATCACCCCGGCTGGGAGTCAACCAGGCTGGGAGTCAGCCGGGCTGGGGCTGGAGGCCGGCGAGGGTCGCCTCCGCCTGGCGGAGCAGGAGCGCCGCCCCCTGGGCGCCGGCCACGACCATCGCCTGCCGCAGCGGCAGCGACGCCTCCTCCGCGCGGGCGCCGGACGCGAGGAGCGCCAGCCCCCGCAGGTGCAGGTTCTTGGCCTGGAAGGCGCGCTCTCCGGTCCGGACGGCGATCTCCTCGGCCTCGTCGAGCCGTGCCAGCGCCTCCAGCGGCCTGCCGCACCGGAGCTCCTGCGCGGCCAGCATGCCGAGGAAGCAGGGCAGGTTGAGCAGCGTGCCGGTGCGGGTCAGGTCGGCGATGCCGTCTCTGAGCCGGGCGATGCCCGCGCCGTCTCCGAGCTCCGCCTCGGCCCAGCCGGCCAGGATCGAGCCCATCACGCTGATCGGGGTGATGGAGTACCTGCTCACCCGGTCGAGGGCCGCGGTGGCGTGCCGCCAGGTCAGGCGCGCGTCCTGGCGCAACCACGCGAGCCGCGCGGCGAAGATGAGGGCCAGGCTCTCGGGCACCGGGCCGTCCAGCGTGGCCGCGTGCTCCCGCGCCTCCCGGTCCAGGCGGTCGGCCTCGCCGTCGTCCCCCCGCAACGCGGCGGACAGCGCGGCGATGGACCTGCCGTGGACCCGCGGATCGTTGAACCGCAACGCGGCCGCCACCTCACCCGCGCGGCCGGCGAGGTCGACGCTCGACGCCAGCAGCTTGCTCGCCAGGTGCTGGTCGCCCCGGAAGAAGGCGATCATGCCGCGGCCGTGGACGGCGGCGAGTCCGGCCAGCGTGTCCTCGGTGTGCTCGGCGAGGTCCAGCGCGACGCGTTCGGCCTCCTCCAGCCGGCCGCCGTTGGTCGCCGCCACGCACAGCCCCCACGCCGCGGGCACCCATTGGGCGCTCGGCAGCGCGCTGCGGGCGATCAGGTCGCGGGCGCGCAGGAACGCCGCGCGGGCGTGCGCGCCGGCGTACCCGTGCCTGCGGGCGAGCAGCGCGCCGAGCCGTACCTGGATGCGCAGCTCCTGGTCGACGCGTTCCTGCTCCCCGGGCAGGGCCCGCGCCAGTTCGACGGCGCGCCGCAGCAGCGTCTCGGCGTGCTCGTGGGCGAGGGTGCTCTGCGCCCGTCTCGCCGCGGCCCACACGTGCGGGAGCGCGACCGCCGGGCCCGCCACCGGCCACGCCTCCCACAGGTGGTGGGCGACCTCGTCGACGTCCGCGCCGGCCCGCAGCAACGCGAGCCCGATCTTCTCGTGCACCCGCGCCCGCCGCACCTTGCCGAGCCCGCCGTACACGGTCTCCCTGACCAGGGGATGGGCGAACCGGTAGCGGCCGACCGCGGCGGGGTCCTCCACGAGCAGCCCGTCGGCGACGGCGGTCTCCAGGCTCTCCAGCAGACGGTCCTCGTCCAGCCCTGTGACGGCGCGCAGCGGCGCCATGCCGAACTCCTGCCCGGCGACGGCCGCGGCCGCGAGCATCTCCCGGGCGTCGCCGGGCAGCCGGCGCCAGCGGCGGCGGATCACGTCCCGCACCCCCGCCGGTACCTCGCGCTCCAGCCGGAGGCGGACGTCCTGGTCGCTGAGGGCGGGTTCGCCGTCCAGCAGGCGGACGAGCTCGGTGACGAAGAACGGGTTGCCTCCGGTGCGCTCGTGCAGGACGGCGAGCAGTTCGGCGGAGACGGCGCTCGCGGTGTGGTTCCCCACCAGCGCGGTGACGTCGTCGATGTCCAGCGGGCCGAGCTGCAGCCTGCGCGTGCGGCGTTCCCTGACCAGGGACGCCAGCAGGCCGCCGACCGCGGGGGCGTGCTCGTCGTCGCGCAGCGTGGCGACGAGCAGGACCGGCGAGCGCCGCAGCTCGGCGGCGAGGTAGGCGGTGAGCTGCGCCGAGGGCGGGTCCGCCCAGTGCAGGTCCTCGAACACCAGCGTGAGCGGCCGCCGCTTGGCCAGTTCGGCGACGACGCGGGCGATGGCGTCGTAGACGGGGACGCGGATGAGCTCGGAGTCCACGCGCCGCAGGTCGGGGTAGGCCGGCCCGGGGGCCTCCACCAGTGTGGGGACGAGCGGGGCGAGCAGCGGCGCGTGCGGGCGCGCCGCCTCGGCGAACGCCTCGGGCCGCTCCTCGGCGAGCCGCCTGAGCAGCTGCACCCCCAGCCAGTACGGCGGCGTCGCCGCGTCCTCCACCGCACGGCTCCACACGACGAGGGCTCCGTGCGCCTCCGCGCGCGCGGCGACCGCCTCGGCCAGCCGGGTCTTGCCGATCCCCGGCTCGCCGACCAGCAGGATCGTGCGTCCCTCTCCGTCGAGCGCGGCCCGCAGGTCGGCCTCGGCGAGGGCCAGCTCCGGGCCGCGGCCGATGAGCGGCTCGCCCGGCGCCGCCGGGGAAGGGGCTCGTCGCGGCGGGTTCACCGGCGCCGGCACGGGCGGCGCGTGGTCCAGGGAAGGGGACTGGCGCAGGATCTCGTCGAACCGCCGGCGCAGCGCCGGGCACGGGTCGACGCCGAACCGGTCGGCCAGCGTCAGGCGCACCCTGTGGAAGGCGTCCAGGGCCTCCGACTGGCGTCCGGCCCGGTACAGGGCGAGCATGTGCAGCGCCACCAGGCTCTCCCGCAGCGGATGGTCGGCCGTCAGCGCCTCCAGCGCGTCGAGCACCTCGTGGTGCAGTCCGAGCGCGAGCAGGCTCTCGGCGTGCGTCTCCATCGCGATCAGCCGCAGGTCGCCCAGCCGTTCGGCCTCCTGCCGGGCGAACGCGTACTCGGCCAGGTCCTCGTACGGCGTCCCCCGCCACAGGCCGAGCGCGTCCGACAGGACGGCCCGGGCGTCCACGGCCCGCCCCGTGGCGAGCAGCAGCCTGCCCCGCTTGACGGCGTCTTCGAAGACGAGCGCGTCGACCTGGTCGCGGCCGGCGGCCAGCATGTACCCGGGCGGCCGGGTGACGATGACGCGGGGAGGCTCGCGCGGGCCCCTGGACGGCTCGACGATGGTGCGCAGGTTCGACACGTACGCCTGCACGGTCCCGGTCGCGGTGGGAGGCGGGGAGCACTCCCAGACCTCCTCGATGACGCGGTCGAGCGAGACCACCTGACCGACGCGGGTGAGGAGCACCGCGAGGACCGTTCGCTGTTTCCGGGAACCGAGTCGCAGCGGCCGGCCCTCCTCGGAGACCTCGAGCTGTCCCAGGACGCGGAACTCCATTGGCCCCCCTTGGGCGGGCGTACCATTTATGTCCATGCATAGGCGGTTAACGCCGCCGGAACAAGCGGATATACGGCCACGCATTCGGACACGGCCCCCGCCCCGCGCGATGGGGACGATGACCGGCACTGATCGCCTACTAGAGGTTTCAAGCGCCTTGCAAGGCGCACCGGCCAGGCTCTCATGCCGACGTGCCACACGCCCCCTCGGGGGAACTGGAACGACCGACGACGCCACGGAGGAGGGCTGTGAGCGGGGCACAGGTGGAGATGGTCCGGACCGCGGGGGACGACCCGGAGTCATCGTTGCTGGCCGGGGAACGCTCGCTGTACGACGAGGGCGATCTGCGGGCCGGCCGCCGATGGTTCGACGCCGCCTACCGCGCGGCGCAGCGCCGGGGCGACGTCGACGCGATGGCCCGCGCCGCGCTCGGCCTCGGCGGTCTGTGGGTGCACCAGCACCGCACGGCCGCCGACGCGGCCATGGTGCGGGTGCGGCAGCGCCACGCGCTGTCGCTGGCCGACCCGGCGTCCTCGTCCGCGCTACGGCTGCGGGCCAGGCTCACCGGCGAGGAGGACTACCGCAACGGCGGGCACGCCGCGATCCTCGCCGTGGTCGCGGAGGCCAGGCGGGCGGGCGACCCGGTGGCGCTCGCGGAGGCGCTGAACCTGGCCCACCACTGCCTGCTCGGCCCCGGACATGGGGAGCTGCGGCGCCGCCTGACCCAGGAGCTGATCGAGGTCGCCTCGGTCAGCGGCCGGCACAGGGACATGCTGATGGGCCTGTTGCGGCAGACGATCGACGCCTTCGCGCATGGTGACCCGCACGTCGATCGGCGCCTGGGTGAACTGCGGGCCCTGCTCGCCCGCCGCGACCACCTGGCGGTCTCGTTCGTCATCAGCTCGATCGAGGTGATGCTGGTCATCCGCGACGGGCGGCTCGCCGAGGCCGAGACTCTCGCCGCCGCGTCCGCCGTCCGCGGCGCGGCCGCCGGCGACCCCGACGCGGTCGGCTGGCACCGGGCCCAGCTGTGCGTGATCCGCTGGTACCAGGGCCGGATCGCCGAGCTGGTCTCCGTGCTGTCGGAGATCGTCGGCTCGCCGCACCTCAGCGCGGTGGACAACTCCGTGTTCTCGGGCCTCGCCGTGGCGGCGGCCTCGGCGGGCGACCGGCACCTGGCGGCCGCCATGCTGGCACGCCTGCACAACGGGGACCTGGCCCGCCTGCACCGTTCGAGCAGCTGGCTGATGACCATGTTCGGGGTGGTGGAGGCGGCGCACCTCCTCGGCGACGCCGAGACCTCCGCACAGGCGTACACCCTTCTCGCGCCGTTCGCGCACCTGCCGGCGGTCACGAGCCTGGGCGTCGCCTGCCTGGGGTCGGTGCGGCACTGCCTGGGGGTCGCCTCGCTCACCACCGGCGACCTGGACCGGGCCGTGGAGCATTTCCGCGCGGCCGTCCGAAGCAACCTGGCGCTCGGGCACCGGCCGGCCGTCGTGCTCTCCCAGGCGCGCCTCGGCCAGGCCCTGGCGCTGCGCGACGGCCCCAGGGACGAGGCGGCCCGCCGCGAGCTCGCCTTCGCCGCCCAGGAGGCGGCGGCCCTCGGCATGACCGTGCCGGGCGGCCCGGAAGGCGGCCCGGCCGCCCGTCCGGCCGCCGGGCGGCGCGCGCCGGCCGCCGGATGCCGGCGGCGCGGCGCGCAGTGGGTGGTCGAGCTGGGCGGCCGGACCGTGGTCGTCGACCACAGCGTCGGCATGGGGCATCTGGCCGTGCTGCTCGCCAACCCCGGCTATGAGGTCTCCGCCGCCGACCTGGCCGCGGGCCCGCGGCCCCGGGACGCCGAGACGTCCCGGTCGCCGGTCCAGCCCGTCCTGGACGAGACCGCCAGGCGCGCCTACAAGCGGCGGCTGTCCCGCCTGGAGGAGGAGATCGAGGAGCACGAGGCGATGAACGACCACGAGCGCGCCGCCGCCGTGCGCGCCGAACGTGACTGGCTGATCGCCGAGCTGACCTCCGCCACCGGCCTGGGCGGCCGTGCCCGCGGGTTCGCCGGCGACGAGGAACGCGCCCGCGTCGCCGTCGGCAAGGCGATCCGCCGCGCGCTCAACCGCATCACCGAGGCCGACCCCGTGCTCGGCGGCGAACTCCGCGCCACCGTCCACACCGGCCATCTGTGTTCCTACAAACCCGGATGACCGCCCGGCCCGGCCCCGCGCCCGCACCCTCCGGCGCGCCGGGCCCGGCCGCCTGCGACGACGTGTTCACTCGCCCTCCTCCCGCTCGTCTCCGTACGCCGGGAGCGCGGGGACGGGACTCGGATCGGTCATGGCCACGACCACCTTCCGCGGCCTCTCGTACGGGCGGCGGCCGTGGGAGATCAGCATGTTGTCGATCAGCAGGACCTCGCCTGCGCTCCAGCGCTCGGCCACGGACTCGGCGGCGAACGCCCGCCTGATCTCCTCCAGCGCGGACTCCTCGATCGGCGTGCCGTCGCCGTAGAGCGCGTCGCGGGGCAGATCCTGCGTGCCCGCGGCCGCCGCGCGGACCTCGGCGGCGAGGCTCGACCGGTGGAACAGGTGGACCTGGTTGAACCAGACGGCCTCGCCGGTCACCGGGTGGGCCACCACCGCCTTGCGGACCTGCCAGGTGCGCAGCCGCCCGCCGGTGAACCACTCATAGGAGATCCCGGCGTCGCGGCAGGCGCGTTCGACCTCCTCGCGCCGTTCGGTGTCGAAGGCCTGCTGCCACGACACGTTCGACCCGCCGTAGTTGCGCACGTACCGCACGCCCCGCTCGGCGAACCGTGACCGCAGGGCGGGAGGGATGCGGCGCAGGACCCGGCGGCCGTCGGCGAGCGACGTCTCACCGCCCGCGGCCGCCGCGTACTGGCAGTAGAACCACAGTTTCATCGGCCACCGCGAGCGATAGGCCATCTCGTTGTGCTGCGGGACGATCCGGCCCGGCCGGTATCTCATGGAGACACAGACGCCGCCGTCGCGGCCGTCCCCCTCGTGCCAAGCCGATTCGTCCGCTCGGCCGGGATGCGGGGACAGGGCGCCGGAGACGGCCTCGAATTCGGCCAAGGTCGTGACGTCGAACCGCTGGAAGCGGATCGCGCCGTGCTCTCCCAGCAGCCTCTCCACCCGTTCGCGGTTGTCCTTGAGCCAGCGCGCCAGGTCCACGCCGGGGACGCTCGGGCGGACGAGCACCGACAGGCCCGCCGTGATGTCGACGGTGACGGGGTCCAGGTCGGTGAGCCGGAGCGGGTGGCACCGCGGTCCGTGGGCCGGCACACCCCGGCCGGACGTGGCCCGAGTGGTGGTGTCAATGCTCATGGGTGCCCTCCATAAGTCCTGATGCCGTGTGGCGTTTCCGTCTCTCCTCCATGCGCCGACCCCGTGACGCGCCGGGGAAAAGTCCCCGCCCGGTCGTACGGGCGATGACCGTTACGCCGTTCACTCCCGACTGAAATGTCCGTCGGCCGCCCTAGTCAGATAGGCGTTCCATCGCGTTCCATCGGCGCGCGCGGTGAGGACCGGATCGAATAAGCGGAATCCAGACATCTAAAACGACTTACGGTGCTATAGCGATATCAAAGGGACATCACTGTATATGACCAACCTATAACCCACCGACCGGGCCTGTTCCCGCGTCGACCTGGCACTCCAAGCGCCCATGGATCATTTCATCGCGACTACTCAGAGTGCAAAAAACCGAAAAAAGTGACTCAGTGCCACGAAGTTACGATGAAGGCCAAGATGTACGAGATCTTGCCGATTGGTCAGCATCTGCGCGATCTTGCCGATTGTCATCCTCGAAGAGAGATAACGGATGCCGAGGCGTTTCCGGCCGCGAGACCGGCGCGCCCTTGCCGCCAGCACTCGCCACGGCGCCCGCCACGGTCACCATGGTGCGCGCCACGGCGCTTGCAACTCCGTCCGGCCCGCCGCCGCAACCGCCCGCCCGGCGGCGGACCCGGCGCTCAGGGGCGGTGGTGTCCTGACCCGCGCTTAACCGATAGCGACTTATGGTGCTATATCGACATCAATGGGACACCATCACATATGGTGCCGCCCGATATCCCGCCGACCGACTCCGCTTCCCGCTCCGACCTGGGGCTCGAAGGGCTTCCGGATCATGTCATCGCAGCTACAGGCGCTGTAAAAAACTGTAAAAAATGCCTCATTGACACGAACTTGTGATCAAGGTCACGATGTCCGCGATCTTGCTGATTCTCCTCCTCGAAGAGAGATAACGGATGCTGAGGTGTTCCTGGCCGCGAGGCCGGCGCGCGCTTGCCGCAGTGGTGGTGGTGGTGGTGGGGGCGCTACTGCAGGCGGGAGCGCCCACGATGGCGTTGGCGTCGGACGGCGCCGAACCGAAACCCCCTGGCGACCGGCCGAGCGTATGGCAGCGGGCATCGGCGGAAGCGGCCAGGACCGGCGAGCGAGCCGAGGTGACCGAGGCCCGTACGGAGTTCACCACCACCTACGCCAACCCCGACGGCGGAACGTTCCGCCTGGAACAGTCGACCGCGCCCGTCCGGGTCAAGGCCGCGGACGGCGCGTGGGTCGCCCCCGACGCCACGCTCCGGCGGCAGGCCGACGGAAGCGTGGCCCCCGTGGCGGCGGCCGTGCGCATGGCCTTCTCCGGGGGCGGCGACAGCGCCCACCTCGTCGAGATGACCCGCGACGGCCGCACCCTCGCCCTGGGATGGCCGGGAACCCTGCCGGAGCCCGTGCTGGACGGGCCGAACGCCACCTACCGCGACGTGCTGCCGGACGTCGACCTCAGGATGACCGCGACACCCGAGGGCTTCCGCCAGGTCCTGGTGGTCAAGACCCCGCAGGCCGCGAAGAACCCCGCGCTCCAGCGGATCGACTACCCGATCAGCTCCTCGGGGCTGAAGGTGACCAGGACCGAGGACGGCGGCATGTCGGCGACCGACGGCAACGCCACCGCCGTCTTCTCCTCGCCGCCCGCCGCCATGTGGGACTCCACCGGTGACGCCACCGCCGGCGCCGCGCGGCGGCGGTCCCCGGCGCCCGGCGGGGGGGGGGCCCCCCCCGCCAAGACTGTCTTTTCTGCCCCCCCCCCAGCTCCCACCGCCTTTCCGTTGCTTGCCCCCCGGGCGCGGCGGCGCTCCTTTCTTGGGACCCCCTCGGC
>NZ_JBVJHR010000014.1:197349-282208 GCF_055586705.1 Sphaerisporangium sp. NPDC049457
CCGTAGATGGGGGGGACTCCAAGGGGAACATCACTCCCGGCGCCACTCGCCGCCCCCCCCCCCCCCCCGCCCCCCCCCCCCCCCCCTCCGCCGAGGACGACGCCGCCATCGTCGAGCAGGACGCCGCCGACGGTCCGGCTCCCGGGGCCCGGCACGCCCAGCTGCCCATCCAGGTCGGCGCGGACCGGCTCACCCTCGTCCCGGACCTCGGCCTGCTCCGCCAGCAGGACGAGGCCGCCTACCCCGTCTACATCGACCCGACCGTCACCTGGGGCGAGAGCGACAGGACGCTGCTGCGCTCGGACGGCTACGAGTCGTACAACTGGGGCAACGGCGACGACGACCGGGGCAAGGGCGTCGGCCACTGCGGAAGCTGGAACGGCTACTACTGCGGCCCCGGCTACACCCAGCGGCTGTACTTCCAGTTCTCGCCCGCCAGCCTCAAGGGCAAGAGCGTGCTGAGCGCGGAGTTCCGCGTCACCGAGCCGTGGGCGTTCCAGTGCGACCCGCGGACGGTCGACCTGAAGCGCACGAACAACATCTCCTCCTCCACCACCTGGTCCAGCAGGCCCACGGAGCTGGACCTGATGGTCGACCGCACCGTGTCGGCCGGCCGCGGCTCCCTGTGCGACCCCGACCAGCCGACCGCGCCGATCATCTTCAAGGACAACGCCGACGAGACCAACGAGAACCTCACCCCGACCGTGAAGGACTTCGCGGCGGGCAAGTTCTCCAAGCTCACGCTGGAGCTGCGGGCGCACAACGAGAGCGACACCTCCGCGTGGAAGCGGTTCCGCAACGACGCCGTGCTCGCCGTGGACTACGCGGGCGTGCCCGCCGCCCCGACCGGCGTGGGCATCGTCACCGGTTCTGGCACGGTGTGCGAGAAGAGCTCGACGGCGCCCGCCATCGTCGCCTCGCCGACGCCCCAGCTCGCGACCACCCCGCAGACCGCTTCGGGCGGCGAGTCCGGGGCGACGCTGCGAGGCGCGATGAACGTCTCCAAGAGGAACGCCGACGGCACCTGGTCGGATGTCTTCACAACGATGGAGCGGCCGACCACCGGGTCGGTCGGCGACAACACGAAGGTCACCGGCACCACCCCGGCGCTGCCTGAGGGAGTGCTGTACCGCTACAAGTCGTGGACACGCTCGTACTACAGCGGCCTCACCAAGTACCTGTCCGGCCCCTCCAGCGACTCGACCACCGGCTACTGCTACTTTAAGATCGACACCACCTCGCCGAAGGCGCCGGTGATCACGCCCGGCGCCCCGTACAGCGCCTGCGCCACCACGTGCGTGGCGGCCGGCGGCCCAGGGCAGGGGGCGACGTTCACGTTCGCCCCGGCGTCCGGTGACGCCAACGTGGCCTACCAGTACCGCCAGTCCACCACGCCCACCTGGTCGGCGGACATCGCCGGCTCCACGGTGACCCGCGTGATCACTCCGCAGACCTCGGGCACCTACAGTCTCTACGTGCGCGCCAAGGACGGCGCGGGCCGGTACGGCGCCACCGCGGTGATCGACTTCCTGGTGGCCGCGGGCGCGGGCCCGGTCGGCAGGTGGCACTTCGGCGAGGACTCCGGCGTCGCCGCCGACTCCGCGACCGACCCGACACGCCACGACGCCACGCTGTACGGCGGCGCCGCGCGGGACGGCCGGGGACGCCGCGGCGAGCTGTGGTACGACGACGCCGGCGCTCCGCTGGCCACCCCGAAGACCGACAAGGGCCTGAGCATGAACGGCACGTCGGCGTACGCCGCGACCGCGGGGCCGGTGCTGGAGACCCGCTCGGCCTACTCGGTCGCCGCCTGGGCGCGTCCGGACAAGCTGACCGCGAGCGGCCTGGTGCTGTCGCAGGACGGCGCGGGCGGCTACACCCCCTTCGCCCTCTGGTACGACAAGAGCCGCGTCTCCTACTGCTTCGGCGTCAAGGACAAGGACGAGTACGACGGCGGCAAGGCGTACCACGCCGTCTGCGCGAAGAACAACTCGGCCCAGGTGAACGCCTGGAGCCACCTGACCGGCACCTACGACCCGGCGACGCAGCAGGTGAACTTCTACCTCAACGGCCTGTGGCAGGGTGCCACCACCGCGCCCAGCGCGTGGTCGGCCACCGGCCCGTTCACCATCGGCCGCTACCAGTGGGCCAACCTCGACCAGTACTACTTCCCCGGCTCCATCGACGAGGCCGCGGCCTGGCAGCGCGTCCTCACCCCCGAGGAGGTCGCCGCGGAGGCGCGCTCGGAGTCGGCGGCGTCGGGGCGCAACGACGTGGAGCTGGTGGCCGGCTGGGACCCGGCGGGCGTCACCGGCACGGCGCTGACCGACGCGACCTCCGGTTACGGGCGGGCGCTGACGCTGGCCGGAGGCGCCGCGCTGGACGGTGAGGGCCTGGTGCTGGACGGCGTGGACGGCGCGGCCACCACTCCGGGCTCGGTCGTCGACGACACCGGATCCTTCACCGTGACGGTGAAGGCCGAGCTCGACCGGGACAAGGTGCTCGCGATGCCGGTCGGCGCGATCGGCCAGGTGGCCGGGCAGCGCACCGCCGACGGGGCCTCGTGGGGCGTCTGGTTCGAGCTGTCCGGCAAGGAGACGCAGCTCGACGACGACGGCAACGAGATCATCGTCCCGGTCGGCTTCTGGCGCTTCGGCCGGGTCAACAAGGACGGCACGAAGAACTGGGTGAGCTCGGACGAAACGGCGAGCCTGTCGAGCCCGGTGCGGCTGACCGGTGTCTACGACGCCCTGGCCCAGAGCGGGCCGGTGGTGCGGCTCTACGTCGGCCACGAGCAGAACGACCTCGACATGCCTTACACCGCGGCCGCCGGATCGGGCGACTTCGCGGTGGGCAAGGGCTTCAGCGCGACCGCCTGGGGCCACTACCTGCCGGCGAAGATCACCGATCTGCGGCTCTGGGCCGGAGCCATGTCCGACTCCGACCAGATCGACGCCATCGTCGGCGACTGACGGTCGGCGACCGACGACACGCGGGGCACCGCACCCCGGTCCCCGCGTGTCCTTTATTCCCGGTTGATCAGCGGGTTCTCTTTCATCCTCCCGAGGAGGTCGGATCATGCGTCGGTCCCGACTGCGCGCCGCCGTGGCCACCACGGTGGCGGCGGCGATGACATTGGCCCTGGGGGTGACGTTCACGGCGCCCGCGACGGCGGCCGCCGTGCCCGGCGCCCCCCCAGTGCCGGAACAACGGTCCAGCAAGGTGCGGGCCATGGACGCCCGCGGCGCGGCGGAGGCCAGGCAGCAGGCCGCCGCGTCCAAGGCGCGCAACGACGCCGCGGCCGACCGGGCCACCCGGGAGCGCAGGGCCGCGTGGCCGAAGGCGGGCGCGGCGGACATCGCGGCGGGCGCCGGGAGCGTCAGCGTGGGCGGGCTGCCGGTCACCCTGACGCCGGCGGCCGGCCAGGACTCCGGCACCCCGGCCCCCGCCTCGCCCGGCACGACGGCCGGACTCCCGGCCGCCGCATCTCGGCCGAGCGGCTCCCAGAGCGCCGCGTCCCGCGCCACCGGGGCCCCCGCGGCCCGCATGGAGGTGCTCGACCGGGCGGCCGCCGAGGCCGCCGGCGTGGACGGCGTGCTCATGGCCGTCTCCGCGCCGGTCCCCGGCGGCGCGACCCTGAGCGTGGACTACGCCTCGTTCGCCGCGATGTACGGCGGCGGCTGGAGCGGCCGTCTGCGCCTGGTCCGGCTCCCCGCCTGCGCGCTGACCACGCCGGGTGCGGCGGAGTGCCGCACGCCGTCCCCGCTGGACTCGGTCAACGCCCGCACCGCGCGGACCCTGTCCGCGCCGGTCACGCTCGGGACCTCCGCCACGGTGCTGGCCGTGACCGCCACCACCGCGGGCACGGGCGGCGAGTCCCCCGACGGCAGCGGCGACTACGGGGCGACACCGCTGGCCGCGTCGTCCACCTGGGAGGCGGGCGGCGGCTCGGGTTCGTTCACCTGGTCCTATCCGATCGCGCCGGTGGAGCCCGCGGCGGGACCCGCGCCGGCCCTCGACCTGTCCTACGACTCGGGCGGCGTGGACGGGCGCACCGCCACCAGCAACAACCAGGGCACCTCGGTCGGCGAGGGGTTCGAGCTGGCCGCCACCTCCTACATCGACCGCCAGTACGGTTCCTGTGACGACGACGGTCACGACGACCAGGACGACCTGTGCTGGAAGTACGACAACGCCTCCCTCGTCCTCAACGGCAAGTCCACCGAGCTGGTCAAGGACGACACCAGCGGCAAGTGGCGCCTGAAGAACGACGACGCCTCCACCGTCACCCACTCCACGGGCGCCGACAACGGCGACGACAACGGCGAGTACTGGACCGTCATCACCGGCGAGGGCACCAAGTACGTCTTCGGCCTGAACAAGCTGACCGGCGCGGGCACCGAGCGCACCGGCTCGGTGTGGACGGTGCCGGTGTACGGCGACGACGCCGGCGAACCCGGCTACACCAAGGGTGACGCCTTCGCCGGCCGCTCGCTCACCCAGGCCTGGCGATGGAACCTCGACTACGCCGAGGACACCCACGGCAACGCCATGTCGTACTGGTACACGGCGGAGACCAACTACTACCGCAAGAACAAGGCCGACACCGCGACGACCATGTACACGCGCGGCGGATACCTGGACAAGATCCTCTACGGCCAGCGGTCCGACACGCTCTTCACGGCCACCGCGCCGGACAAGGTGGCCTTCTCCTACGCCGAGCGCTGCACCGCCGCCGACTGCGGCAGCCTGACCGAGAGCACCGCGAAGAACTGGCCCGACGTGCCCTTCGACGCCATCTGCGCCAAGGACGCGAGCAAGGACGACTGCCACGCGCTGGGCCCGGCGTTCTTCTCACGCAAGCGGCTGGTGAAGATCGAGACGTCCGTGCTGTCGGGCACCGCGTACAAACCGGTCGACTCCTGGGCGTTCACCCAGCAATACCTGGACGGCGGCGACATCGGCGACACCTCCGACCAGACGCTGTCCCTGATGTCGATCGTGCGCACCGGGTCGGCCCCGGAGTCGCCGGTGAGGCTCGACCCGGTCTCCTTCACCTACCTCATGCGCCCCAACCGGGTCGCGGGCGGCACCCAGCCGGGCGGCGGGAACATCCTGCCGCTGACCAGGCCGCGCATCGAGACGGTGACCTCGGAGACCGGCGCGGTCACGCGGGTCACCTACAACGAACCGGAATGCGTGCGCGGCACGCTGATGCCCGCGGCCGAGGACGACAACACGCTGTCCTGCTACCCGCAGTTCTGGCACATCAACGGCGCGACGGACGCGTCCATCGACTGGTTCCGCAAGTACCGGGTGCTCGCGGTGAACACCGCCGACCCGGCCGGGCACAACCCGCTCACCGAGTACGCCTACGAGTACGAGCAGCCGGCCTGGCACTACAACGACAGCCCGTTCACCCCGGCCGACGAGCGCACCTGGTCGATCTGGCGCGGCTACCGGAAGGTCACCAGATACGTCGGCGACACCGACGGCACCCGCACGAAGAGCGTCTCGGTGTTCCTGCAGGGCATGAACGGCGACCGGCTGCTCAAGACCGTCTCCCCCAGGGTCCTCGACCCCGACAGGCGGCGCGCCGTCTCCGTCCCCGGGCTCGACGTGGCGGGTCTGGACGTGCCCGACCTCACCGACTCCGAGCAGTACGCGGGCTTCACCCGAGAGGAGATCACCTACAACGGGGCCGACCCGGTGCAGGTGTCGGTCGGCGACCCCTGGTCCGCGCGCACCGCGACCCAGCACAAGTCGTACGCCGACACCGAGGCGTACTACGTGCGCACGGGGAAGACCTCGGAGCACACCTATCTGACCGTGCCGAAGACCTGGCGCACCGTCACCACGGCCACCACCTACGACGCCTACGGCATGCCCGTCACGCAGGACGAGACCGGCGACACCGCCAAGAGCGGCGACGAGACGTGCACCCGCACCTGGTACGCCCGCGACGACACCAAGGGCATCAACTCCCTGGTCTCCCGCACCCGTCAGGTCGGGCGCCCATGCTCGGTCAAGGAGGCCGACCTGTCGCTGCCCACCGGCACCACCACGGCCGGCGACGTGATCTCCGACACCGCCACGGTCTACGACAACGCCGCCACGACGGGCTGGTCCGCCGGCCAGAAGCCGGTCAAGGGCGAGGAGACCTGGACGGGGCGGGCCACCGGCTACCCGGCGGCGGTCACCGGCAACGACCGGCCGCCGACCGGCTGGCAGCGCACCGCCAAGACCACCTTCGACACGCTGGGCCGGCCGCTGACCGTCACCGACGCGGCCGGCAACGCCACCACCACCGCCTACACGCCGACCGGCGCCGGCGTCCCCACCAAGACGGTGGTCACCGACGCCAAGCAGCAGAAGGTCACCACCTTCCTCGACGGCATGCGCGGCCTGCCGGCGCGCACCTACGACCCGAACAACGCCAAGACCGAGCAGACCTACGACGGGCTCGGCCGGCTGACCGCCGTATGGCTGCCCGACCGCAGCCGGGGCGGCGGCGAGACGCCCAGCACGTCCTACTCCTATGTCTTCGAACGGGGCAAGGCGCCCGCGATCGGCACCTCCATCATCAAGTCGTCCACCACGGCGAGCTGGTCGTACGAGATCTTCGACTCGCTGCTGCGGCCCATGCAGACCCAGCGGCCCACGCCGAACGGCGGCAGGCTGCTGACCGACACCCGCTACGACTCGCGCGGCCTGGCCTTCGAGACCTACGCCGACATCTTCGACTCCGCGCAGACGCCCAACGCCACCTACACCCGTGAGGAGTACGGCGAGGCGCCCAAGCAGACCGACCTCGTCTTCGACGGCGCCGGACGGGAGATCGCCGCCACCTTCCGCAGCTACGGCGTGCCGAAGTGGACGACGACCACCTCCTACACCGGTGACTCCACAGCCACCAGCGCCGTGACCGGCGGCAAGGCGACCCGCACCATCACCGACGCACTGGGCCGCACCGTCGAACGGCGCGAGTACGACTCTCCCTCGCCCGCCGACACCCAGTACGGCGCCATGACGGCCGGCGGGCACGCGGACACCGCCTTCACCTACACCCCCGGCGACCTGCAGCGGACCGTCACCGGCCCCGACGGCGCCACCTGGTCCTCCACCTACGACCTGTTCGGCCGGCAGACCGGTGTCAACGACCCCGACAAGGGCGCGGGCACCATCGGCTACACCGCGCTGGACCAGGTCGACAAGGTCACCGGCGCGAACGGCTCGGTGCTGCTGTACTCCTACGACGAGATCGGCCGCAGGACCGGGCTGTGGTCGGGGTCGCGCACGGACGCCGGCAAGCTCGCCGCCTGGACCTACGACACCGTGGCCCTGGGGCGGCCGGCCACCTCGACCAGCTACGACGGCGGGGTCTCCGGCAAGGCGTACACCAGGAAGGTGCTCGCCTACGACGCGCGGTACCGGGCGACCAGCACCGAGCTCGACCTCGACCCGAACGACCCGATGGTGGTCTCCGGCGCCGCGAAGGCGGTGTACACCTTCGCCAGCTCCTTCAACCTGGACGGCACGCTGAAGGACTCCACGGAACCGGCCGCCGCGGGGCTGCCCGAGGAGATCGTCAGCCTGGCCTACACGCCGACCGGGCAGGTCGTCAGGGTCACCGGCGGCAAGGACTACCTCCAGACGGCGAGCCACAACGCGCTCGGACAGCCTCAGCAGTTCACCCTCGCGCTGTCCGGGGCCACGACCGCCAAGAAGACCTTCATCACCAACACCTACCAGGAGGGCACCGACCGGCTCACGCGGTCCTTCGTCACCACCCAGTCCACGCCCGTCAAACCCCAGGACCTCAACTACCGCTACGACGACGCGGGCAACGTCACCTCGATCGCCGACGTCCCCACCCAGGACGGCGCCGGCCCGAGTGACATCCAGTGCTTCACCTACGACGGACAGCGCCGCCTGACCGAGGCGTGGACCCCGGCCACCGACGACTGCACGAGCAAGACCCTCGGGGGCGCGGCCCCGTACCGCACCGCCTACACCTACAACACCGCCGGCCTGCGGGCCACCGAGACGCGGTACAACGGCGGATCCGCCACCACCTCGACCTACTGCTACGGCGACACGGTCAGGCGGCACGCCCTCACGGCGCTCACGACCACCGGGTCGTGCACCGGTGTGACCCCCACCTACGGCTACGACAAGTCCGGCAACACGACCGGCCGCAACGGCCAGGTTTTGACCTGGGACGCGCAGGGCCGCATCGCCACCCTGACCCAGGGGACCAAGAGGACCGACTACCTGTACGACGCCGACGGGGCGCTGCTGATCCGCCGCGCGGTGGGCGACGGCGAAAGCGTGCTCTACCTCGGCGCCACCGAGATCCACGCCAAGAAGACGGGGACCACCGTCAAGACCTGGGGCAGCCGCTTCTACTCGGCCGACACCCAGGTGATCGCGGCGCGCTCCACGGAGACGGGGACCGACACGGTGTCCTTCCTCGCCGGCGACGCCCACGGCACCTCCTCGCTGGCGGTCGAGGCGAACACCCAGGCCGTCAGCAAGCGCTTCACGACCCCGTTCGGTGCGCCGCGCGGCACGACGGTCGGCGGCGCCTGGCCCGACGACAAGGGATTCCTCGGCAAGCCCGCCGACGCGGCCACCGGGCTCACCTCCGTAGGGGCCCGCATGTACGACCCGCTCATCGGCAGGTTCCTGAGCGTGGACCCGGTGCTGAACACCGACCAGAGCCAGTCGCTGAACGGCTACTCCTACGGCAACGCCAACCCGGCGACGTTCAGCGACCCGACCGGCGAGGACGTCGGGCTCCCCCGCAACTCCTGCTCCTACGACATCAAGTACTGCTCGAAGAAGGTGCAGGCCCAGCTCGGGTACGACCCGAAGACGGGCAAGGTCCACCTGGGCAAGAACAAGGGCAAGGGCAAGGGCAAGCCGTCCCCGTCCCCCGGCCCGGCGCCGAAGGCGCCGCCCGGCGGGTGCCACTGCGGGGGCGGGGGTGTCATCCTGCCGCTGGCGGTGGCGGCGCGCCCGTTCCACTGGAGGAACAACGCCAACGGCGCCAACCAGATGGCCGTTGACTACTACTTCGCCAACCCCGGCGCGCAGAGTTGTGAACGCCGCGCCCTCCAGTACGTCTGCTTCGGCGGATCTCCCGGAGGCGACCAGCCGATGACGATCGGGGACGTCATGTTCTACCCCCTATCGAAGACCAGGTATCTGAAGCAGTTGGACACGGAGAAGGACCGCCGGAACGAGATCAAGAATCTCCAGAAGGTCGCCGGCCGAACGGTGGCGGACGAGCAGGGCCCGAACCTGGAGAAGCACGAGGCCGTGCACTCCAAGCAGTGGGCGCGGTACCTGTCGGCCAGCGACTTCGTGCGGGATTACGGTTTCGCCTCGGCGTACTCGAAGGCCAAGAGCGGCGACCCGGCGGTGCTCAACGGCTTCGAGCAGGAGGCCAACCTGTGGTGGGGCGGCTACCTGAAGTGGGAACCTCTGGAGTACCACGCCCCGTGACGACGGTCCCAAGGCCGCAGACGCTGCCCTGGGACGCGGGGACGAGAACCTGAAGACGGCCCGGGGTGATCTCCTGCGCGGCGCCCCGGGCCGTTGTGAGGCGTGACCGGCGGCGCTCCCTGTCCTGCGGGGCGGCGCCGTCGGTCGTCCGGCGGCGCTCCCGGGCGGCGTCCACGTCTTCGTGCGCCAGTGCCCGCCGGGCACCGAGAAGTGGGCCTGGGTGCCGCCGGGCTCGATCGGCCCCTGCCTCGGGGGGCCGGGGCGGGCGCGGTGGGCGGGCGGCCGCGACGCTCAGGCCATGACGGCGACGAACCGCCAGTCCAGTACGTCACTTCGCCCGGCCCCGGCGGCCGTTGTGACAAGTGAGCGCAGGTGGACCAGCCCGCCGCCGCCCGGAAGCTCCTGGCGGCGTTCGACGCCGATCTCGCTGTACAGCGTGTCGCCCTCGTGCACGGGGCCGAGGTGGTCGCAGCCGTGCCAGGCCACGACCGTGACGAGGTTCGGCAGCGCGCGGACGGCCTGGGACAGCGCCAGGCCGATCGTGTGCCCGCCATAGACCAGCCGCGACCCGCCCGCCGCCCGCGCGTCGTGGTGCACCTGCGCCACGTTGACCGTCAACCGGGCCAGCTCCGGCGCGCCGGACACCACGTCTCCCCCGCCGACCTCCCAGCGGTCGCCCTCGGCCACGTCCGCGAAGTGCCGGCCGCCCACCAGCTCCCTGAACCGGTCAAGCCGCCAGCCCTCCAGCAGGCCGGCCGCGGCGTTCGCCAGGCCGGCGTCCCCGGCCGGCGCGCCGACCCGGTCCAGGTCGGCGTCATGGCCGGTGCGCGCCCCGGGGTCGCGCAGCGGGATCATCGCGCACCGCCAGAAGCCGAGCACCGGGCGCCCGTCCTGGTCGGCCGTCGTGACGCGCAGCGCCGCCAGGCCGGTCGGGCGGCGTCCCGGCCTCGGCGTGTTCTGGCGCAGCGCGACCACCTCGGTGGAGGTGCGCAGCGTGTCGCCGATCAGCGGCATCCGGCGCAGGACCAGGCCCCGGTAGAACAGGTTGGCCTTGACGTGGTGGGTGACCAGCGTGGACTGGCCGATCGCCACGTCCCAGACCAGCGCGGGGTGGGCCGGCGTCCCCCCGCCGGTGACCTCCCGGCACAGGTGCGCGTCGAGCGGCAGTCTCAGGCGGTCGCCCACGATCGCCCGGTGCGCCGCCGCCATGCCGTCGGTGAGCGTCACCCCCGGCGCGTCCGCGAACACCCGGCCCACGGCCAGTTCCTCGAAGTAGGGACCTTCGCTGATCGTCGCCATCACGCCTCCCGCGGCCCACCCTAACCGCCAAGATCACCTCCGCCGCCGAGCGCGCCCCGGCGTCCCGGCGGGCGTCCGGCAGGCGGCTTCGCATATGCGACATGGCACAAATGCGCCAAAGAGGAACAGGGCCGAAAGCTCGGGCGCCTGTCCACAATCTAGTGATCTCGCTGCCCTCTTAGCTTTGGGGTTCCCTTGTCATTCCCTCCCTCACGGGGACGCGGGCTGGTGGCGCTGGCCGCCGCGCTCGCGGCGCTCGCGGCCGTCCCACCGGCCGACGCCTCCACCGCCACGGCTCCCGGCGCCGCGCCGGAGCCGGCCGCCGCGGCCCGCGCCGCCGCCGGACGCACGGTCACGCTGATCACCGGTGACAAGGTGACCGTCGGCACCGCGTCCGACGGCGCCGAGACCCGCACCGTGCTCGGCCCGGACGGCCGCCCGGCCGACGTCGTCACCCACGCCGAGAAGGGTCAGACCTACGTCTACCCGCGCTCCGCGCTGCGGTATCTGGCCGCCGGCCTGCTGGACCGCGACCTGTTCAACGTCACCCGGCTGCTGGCCGACGGCTACGACGACGCGCACAGCACCCGCCTGCCGCTGATCGTCTCCTACACCGACGCCGCCGCCCGCTCGCGCACCACCGCGCTGCCCCAGGGCGCGCGCCAGGTGCGCTCCCTGACCAGCGTCCAGGGCGCGGCGGTGGACGCCGACCGCTCCGCCGCGTTCTGGGCCGCGCTCACCAAGGGCGCGACCCTCCCCTCCCCCTCCCAGCGCGCCGGCGGCCAGGGTTCCCTGGCGGGCGGCATCGCCAAGGTGTGGCTCGACGGCAAGGTGCGGGCCGACCTCACCGCCAGCACCGCCCAGATCGGCGCCCCCAAGGTGTGGGACGCCGGCAACACCGGCGAGGGCGTCGAGGTCGCCGTCCTGGACACCGGCATCGACGCCGGCCACCCCGACCTCGCCGGGCAGGTGGCCGACAGCCGGAGCTTCGTGCCCGAGCAGACCGTCGAGGACGGCCAGGGCCACGGCACGCACGTCGCCTCCACCATCGCCGGCACCGGCGCCGCGTCCGGCGGCGCGGAGAAGGGCGTGGCCCCCGGCGCCCGGCTGCTCGTCGGCAAGGTGCTGGACGACTCCGGCGGCGGCCAGGAGTCGTGGGTGATGGCCGGCATGGAATGGGCCGCCCGCGAGCGGCACGCCAAGGTCATCAGCATGAGCCTCGGCGGCGGCCCGTCCGACGGCACCGACCCGCTCAGCATGGCCGTCAACGCGCTGAGCGCCGAGACCGGTTCGCTGTTCGTCATCGCCGCGGGCAACGCGGGCGGCGACTACACCGTCTCCTCCCCGGCCGTGGCGGACGCCGCGCTGGCCGTCGGCGCGGTGGACGCCTCCGACGCGCTCGCCGCCTTCTCCAGCCGGGGCCCGCGCCCCGGCGACGGCGGGCTCAAGCCGGAGCTCACCGGCCCCGGGGTCGACATCCTCGCGGCGCGCTCGCAGTACGCGACCGAGGGCGAGGGCTTCTACCAGACGATGAGCGGCACCTCCATGGCCACGCCGCACGTCGCGGGGGCGGCCGCGCTGCTGGCCGCCCAGCACCCCGACTGGAGCGGCCCGCGCCTGAAGGACGCCCTGGTCAGCACCACCGAGCCCACCCCCGACCTCGCCGTGTCCGCGGCCGGCGCCGGACGGGTGGACATCGCCGCCACCACTTCCGCGACCGTGTTCGCCACGGCGAGCGCGTTCGCCGGCTTCCACGCCTACCCGGCCGCGCCCGGCGCCACCAGCGGCAAGGAGGTGACCTACACCAACATCGGGGACGCGCCGGTCACCCTCGACCTCGCCGCCCGCTTCACCGGCGCCCCGCAGGCCGCGTTCACGCTGTCGGACTCGCGGATCACCGTCCCCGCGCACGGCGCCGGCACGGTGACGGTGACGGCGCACCTGGACGAGGTGCCGGCCGACGCCCCGGTCTCGGGCACGGTGGAGGCCACCGACGCCGCCGGCGCGATGCGCGCCCGCACCCTGATCGGCGTCACCAAGGAGGGCGAGCGCCACACGCTCACCCTCACCGCCAAGGACCGCTCCGGCCGGCCGCTGAGCGGCGGCCTGATCCTCACCGCCAAGCGGTTCTTCGCCCCGGTCTACATCGACGAGACCGGCACCGTGGATCTGCGCATCCCGGCCGGCGACTACACCGGGTGGCTGGACGCCGACCTGGAAGGCGCGAACGGCCCGCACACCAAGGGTCTCGGCCTGCTCACCGTCACCGGCATCCGGCTCGACCGCGACCGCACCGCCGTCTTCGACGCGCGCAAGGCGCGCCGGCTCACCGCCGTCGCCCCCAAGGAGAGCACGCTCAGCGGCATGCGCCTCGACATCTACCGGGGCATCGCCGACGACGACTACAGCGCCTCCAGCCGGTGGCCGGACAGCTCCTACGACAGCGTCTGGACCCTCCCGACCGGCGCCAAGGTGCGCGAGGGCGAGCTGGAGGTGGGCGGCCACTGGCGGCTGGAGCAGCCGCCGCTGACGGTCGCCACCGCCGACGGCGCCTTCGACGACCTGATCGTGCAGCGCGGCGCGACGCCGCTGCCCAAGGGCCGCCACACCCTTTCCGCGGTGTTCGCCGGCGACGGCGGCGCGGCCGCCTACCGGTCCAGGCCCGCGAACGGCGCGGCCGTCGTGGTCAGGAACAACGGCACGGTCGGCCGTGAGGAGCAGGCGGCGGCCGCCGCCGCGGCGGGCGCCAAGCTGCTGCTGGTCGTCAACGACGGCGACGGCCGCATCGTGCCGTGGAACGACGGTGTCTACGCGCCGTCCAACCCGGCGCCGCTGACGGTGGCGTCGCTCAGCAGGGACGAGGGCGAGAAGCTGATCTCCCGCATCCAGAGCGGCCGCCGCACGACGCTGGAGGTCACCTCCAACCCGGTCACCGAGTACGTCTACGACCTGGTCCACCGCTTCCAGGGCGCCGTCCCCGACGAGCCCGTCTACCGTCCCCGCCAGGACGAACTGGCCCGCGTGGAGGTCTCCTTCCGCAACCACCGGCAGAGCAAGGCGATCGAGGACCGCGCCGACGTCTGGCGGTTCGGCCACAGCCCCGCGAGCAACTTCGGCGGCTGGACGACGCCGGCCGTCGGCGACCGCACCGACTGGGTCACGGCCGGCACTCAGTGGTACGAGCAGGCCATGATCGTGCGCGAGGTGCAGCAGGCCTCCACCGGCTACGTGAGCTACCGGGCGAGGACCACCACCGGCGCGCACTGGTTCGGCCCCGTCCACCGGCCGCGCCTCGCGTCCGAGACCGCGCCGCTGCGGCTGGACGGCACCCTGCACTTCGTGGTGCCCGGCTGGGGCGACTCGGGCTCGGGCCACGCCGGCGCCACCTACCTCAACGGGATGGTGTCCAACGGGCTGAAGCTGTACCAGGGCGACACCCTGCTCGGCGAGCGGCCCTACGACCAGCTCGCCGTCCCCGGCCTGCGGCCGGAGCGGCTGCCGTACCGTCTGGTGTCGGAGAACTCCCGCGGCGGGTGGGCGAACCCGTACTCCACCTCGACGCGCACCGAGTGGGGCTTCACCTCCGCCGAGGGCGAGCCCGGTGAGATCACCCGGCTGCCGCTGATCCAGCTGGACTACGCCGTCGACACCGACGTCTCGGGCAGGGCGCGCCGCCACGCCTCGCTGACCGTCACCCCGTCCCACCTGGACGGCGTGGCGGGGGCGGCGGCCATCCGCGCCGTCACGCTGGAGGTGTCCTACGACGACGGCGCCACCTGGCGCGAGACCGGCCTCCGCAAGGACGGGAACGGCTGGCGCGCCGGGCTCGACGCCCCGGCCACGGCGTCGTACGCCACCCTGCGCGCCACCGCCGCCGACGCCGCGGGCAACACCGTCGCGCAGACGATCGACCGTGCCTTCGGCCTGAAGTAGGAGCCGGGCCGGGAGGGCCTCACCCTCCCGGCTCCGATCCGTCCGACGGCCCTTCCCCGCGGCCACCCCCGCCGGCGACCACTCCCGCCGCCGGGGGTGGCCGCCCCCTTCACGCCGCTCAGGCGCCGGGCGCACCGTGCAGGGCGGTGAGCAGCGCGAGCGGAGCCGCCGCGGCCCACGCCTGCGGGGAGGAGGAGTGCGGGTAGGGCACCGGGCCGGGGTGCTCCGCCCGGCCGTACCCGGCCATGACCTCCGGCAGCCGCCACCCGTGCGGGGCGGCCGCCTCGACCAGGCCGCGCGCGACGGCGGCGGCCTGCTCGGCGAGCCCGGCGCGGGCCAGCCCGAGCGCGATGACCGCGTTGTCGTGCGGCCAGATGCCGCCTCGATGGTAGGACAGCGGGTGGTAGGGGGCCTGGCCCGCGGCGAGGGTGCGGACGCCGAAGCCGGAGAAGAAGTCCGGCGCGAGGAGCCGCCGTCCCACCACCCGCTCCTGCTCGGGGTCGAGGATGCCCGACCACAGCAGGTGCCCGGCGTCGGAGGCGAGCGCGTCGACCTGCCGGCCGTCGCCGTCCAGGGCGAGCGCGGGGAACGCGGGACCGGTCATCCAGAAGTCGCGGCGGAAGCGGGCCCTGAGGTCCGCGGCGGCCTCCTCCAGGCGATCGGCCTCGGCCGGGTCCCGCCACACGTCGCGGGCCAGCCGCGCCGTGCGCGTCAGGGCGTCGTAGGCGTACCCCTGCACCTCGCACACGGCCAGCGCGCCCTCGGCCTGGCGTCCGTCGGCGAAGCAGATCGCGCCGGGCGAGTCCTTCCAGTTCTGGTTGGCCAGCCCGCCGCGCGCCGCGTCGGAGGTGTAGCGCAGGTAGCCGTGCTCGCCGAGGCCGCCGTCGCCGAACATCCACGCGACCGCCGCGCGCGCGTGCGGCTCCAGGCGGCGGGCGAGCCCGGTGTCGCCGGTGGCCGTGGCGTGCGCCTCCAGCAGCACCAGGAACAGCGGGGTGGCGTCGACGCTGCCGTAGTAGCGGCCGTAGGGCACCTGCCGGAAGTGCGCGAGCTCGCCGTGGCGCACCTCGTGCACGACGCGCCCTGGCCGCTCCAGGCGTGCGGGGTCGTCCCGCGTCCCCTGCGCGGCGGCCAGCGCGAGCAGGGTGTGACCGGCGAGCCCGGGCCGGTAGGGCAGGGCGAACAGCGAGGTGAGCAGCGCGTCGCGGCCGAAGAGGGCGAGGAACCAGGGGATGCCGGCCGCGGGCACCAGCAGCCGTTCGCCCTCGAGGCCGGCGGCGGGGATGCGCAGCCGGTCCAGGTCGGCCAGGCCCTGCTCACAGGCGCGGGCCAGCCCGTCCCAGGAGGTGAGCGAGCCGGGCGCGGGCTCGACGTGGACGAACGCCTCGGCGCGGGCCCGCTGCCGGGCGCGCACGTCGGCGGGCGAACCCGGGCCGGGCGGCTCGGGGGCGCCGTGCGGGACGGCCAGCACGGTGAGCGCGAGCTCGGCCGCGCCGTGGGCGGGCAGCGTGAACCGCCAGGACAGGACGCGGCCGGTGCCGCCGTCCCCCGCCGGGCGGACGCCGTCCGGCGCGGGCGAGGCGGTGACCAGCGTCCTCGACCACCATCCCCGGCCCTCGCCTGCGTCGCCGGTATGGTCGCGCCGGTAGTGGAAGGCGACGCCGTCCGGGGTCTGGTGGACGGTGTGGCGGGCGCCCGGCTTGTCGTAGGAGCGGTGGTCGGCGCGCAGCTCGAACTGGTCGGCGAAGTCGGCGTCCACGTGGATCTCGACCGTCACGGCGGTGGGTTCGCCCCGGTTGGCGACCACCTGGACGTGCTCGGCGAACGCGCTCTCGGCCACCGCCTGGCGGCGGAAGACGGTGTAGGCCGGCGGCGCGTCCCGGGTGCCGGTCGGGGCCAGCACGCAGCCGTCGTCCGTCGCGGTCAGCAGGCCGGGGGACGCGCCCCCGGTGGTCAGCCGCCACCGGCTCAGGTGGCGGGCGTCGCGGACGAAAAGTCCGTCGGTCGCCGGGCCGCGGGCGCCGTCGATGTTCCCCTCGGCGGTCAGGGCGGCGAAGGTGCCGTCGCCGACCAGCAGGCGCCGGCCGGTCATCGGGCACCCCCTTCCTCGCGGGCGCCGGCCGCGAGGACGCGGCGGGAGCGACGGCCGGTCATCGGGACGGGTCCTGCCCGCCGGCGTCCTGGAGCAGGTCCAGCGCCAGGGCCGCGGTCCAGCTGAAGTGCCGGATGCCGCGCCCCTCCCCCGTGTACGGCTCCAGGTACTCGGCGAACCCGGAACGGCCGGCCTCGGTCAGCGCCTGCTCGCGCAGCCGCCCGGCCGCCTCGGCCTCGCCGTGCCGCACCAGGCCGCGGTGGATCAGCCAGGCCATGTTGAACCAGCTCGGCCCGCGCCAGTAGCGGTTGGCGTCGAACTCCGCGGCCGTCAGGTCGTAGCTCGGCACCAGGCGCACCCGCCCGAGCCGGAAGCGGGGGCCGTGCAGGGTGCGCACCAGGGCCGCCGCGATGTCCGCGGGCAGCCCGGGGACGGCCAGCGGCACCAGCCCGGACACGCTGTACCCGGGAATGGGCGCTCCGCTCACCAGGTCGCGGGCGAGGAAGACGCCCCCGGCCGGGTCCCAGAGGCGGTCGGCCAGGGCGGCGGTGGCCGCGTCGGCCCGCCGCCTGTGCGGGCCCGCGTCCGCGCCGACGGCCAGGGCGATCGAGGCGAGCGCGTGCTCGGAGGCGATGAGCAGGGCGTTGAAGCACGGGTCCTCGACGGCGAAGGCGTGCGGGGCGCGGGCGTCGTCGTAGGCGTGGTCGCGGTAGGAGGTGGCCAGGCGGACGTAGCGGGCGTAGTCCAGGTCGGTGGGCCGGTCGGCCGCGGGGCTGTGGGCGAGGTCGGTCCTGGTGAACGAGCCCGGCGGCGCGGGTTCGACCCTGGCCAGGGCCGCGTCCCAGACCGGGCTGTTGTCCAGGCCCGGCTCCCAGGGGTGGACGACGGCGGCCAGCCCGCCGCCGGCCAGGTCGCGGGCGCCGGCCAGGTAGCGGTGCCAGGCGGCCAGCCGCGGGTACAGGCGCGGCAGGAAGCCGCGGCGCCGCGACTCGGCGGGGTCGGCCAGGTGGACCTGCCAGGCGGCCAGGGCGTGGACGGGCGGCTGGACGATGCCGGAGGTCTGGGCGGCGGGCGGGGCGCCGGCGTCGCGGCCCGCCGCGGCGGAGCGCCAGAAGTCCGGTCCGGGGAAGTAGGCGCCGGCCGGCACGGCCGGGTTGAACGCGATGTGCGGGACGCGGCCGTCGCCCCACTGCGCGGCGAGCATGGTCTCCAGCTCGCGCTGGGCCCGGCGCGGGGAGATGTGCCGCAGCCCGAGGGCGACGAAGGCGGAGTCCCAGCTCCACTGGTGGGGGTAGAGGGCGCGCGAGGGGACGGTCGCCGCCCCGGTCCAGTTGGTGAGCAGGACGTGGGCGGCGGCCCGGCGCAGGCGTGCCCGCCGGCCGGCGCCCGGGGCGGTGGCGGCCGTCTCGGGATAGGTGATCATCCGGCGGCTCGGGCGATGAAGGAGGGGATGGAGCGGACGGCCTCCACCGGGTCCCCGGTGAGCCGGCACTCGACGGCCAGGTACCCGGCGTAGCCGATGGCGTCCAGCGCGCCGAGCCAGGCGGGCCAGTCGAGGTGGCCCGCTCCGGGCTGGAAGCGGTTGGAGTCGCTGACCTGGGCGTGGCCGATGAGCGGCGCGGCGGCGAGGATGGCGGCCGCGGGGTCGGACTCCTCGATGTTCATGTGGTAGCTGTCGACGCCGATGCGGACCGAGTCCAGGCCGACCTCGCGGATCAGGCCGGCGGCCTGCTCAAGCCGGTTGACCATGTGGTCCTCGTAGCGGTTGAGCGGTTCGAGGAACAGGGTGACGCCCTCCTTGCGCGCGTGCTCCCCCATCTCGGCGAGCCCTTCCAGCAGCACCTCGCGGTCCCGCCGCTCGTCGCGCGGCGGCTCGAACGGGGGCAGCCGGCGCGAGAACATGCCGTAGGAGGCGGGGGTCTGGGCGCCGAGCCCGCCCAGCTCGGCGATGACAGAAAGCTGGGACTTCATCTGCTCGACGGCGTCGCGGCGCAGGTCGTCGTCGAAGGCGCCGAAGAAGTGCGGCATGTCGACGCACACGGTGGGCATCACGACGCCGTCGGCGAGGGCCCGGCGCAGCTCGGGCAGCCGGTCACGGAAGTGGAAGCCCCCCTTGGCGCGCAGCTCGATGCCGTCGTAGCCGGCGTCGAGCGCGAAGTCCCACTTGCGCTGCAGCGTGTCACCGGGGAGCAGCTGCTCCTGGCAGGCGATCTTGAACGTGGTCATCTGCGTCATCGCCCTCTCAGAACTCCAGCACGACCTGGAGGGCGTCGGCGGGACGCTCATCCAGCAGGACGTAGGCCTTCGCCGCGTCGGCGGCCGGGATGACGTGGCTCACCAGGGAGGCGACGTCGACCAGCCCGTCGGCGACGAGCCGGAGGAAGGTGCGCTGGAGCCGCTCGACGCTCCAGCGGCCGGCGAGCTGCGGCGGCACGCCGCCGATCTGGGAGCTGACGAGCTGGACGCGGTTGTGGTGGAACTCGTCGCCGAGCCGCAGCCCGGCGCCGTCACCCTGGTAGAAGCCCGAGGCGACGACGCGGCCGCCGACGCTCACCGAGCGCACGGCCTCGTGCAGTGCCGGGTAGGCGCCGCTGATCTCGATGGCGACGTCGGCGCCCCGCCCGCCGGTGGCCTCGCGGACGCGTTCGGCGACGGCGTCGGTGCGCGCGTTGAGGGTGCGGGCGGCGCCGTACCGGACCGCGGTGGCGAGCCGGGCGTCCAGCGCGTCGACGGCGGTGACCCGGGCGCCGCTGAGCCCGGCCAGCCGGGTGACGAGCAGGCCGATCACGCCCTGGCCGAAGACGGCGACGTCCTCGCCGAGGTGCAGGTCGCCGGCGAGGACGGCGTTGTAGGCGATCGCGCCCACCCGGGCGAAGGCCCCGGCGAGCGGCGCCAGCCCGTCGGGCAGCCGGTGGCCGGCCATGCGCTCGGCCGGGACGACGCCCTCGCTGCGGTGCCCCCAGATGCCCCAGACCAGGTCGCCGGGCTCGGGCATCTCGGGCACGCCCGCGAGTTCGGGCGAGACCTCGACGACCTCGCCGACCTCGGAGTATCCCCACCCGGCCACGGGGTAGGCGATGCCCGGCCCTCCGTCGCGGAACAGGCGCGCCTCTGGGTCCCACGTGCGGGTCAGGTAGGGGTTGGTGCCCCGGTAGGCGGTGAGCTCGGTGCCCGCCGAGATGCCGGAGTACCGCGTGCGGACGCGGAGGTGACCGGGCGGCAGAGGGACCGGTTCGGCGGGGACGACCTCCACCTGGCGGGGGCCGGTGAACTGGACGACGCGTTCCACAGGAGACTCCGTGGGGGTGGTTTTTACGATGGATTGATCATTTTGGCCGGGGTTATGTCGAACATATCCCAGAGTTAGGTCTTGTCAACCGACAAAAGTGGTGCTCTGATGCAACACACACGAAACATGAGGCGGCAGTGAGGACGGTTCATACACATGTGGTCCCGTAGGTGGAGGGCACTGACGGCGGTCCTGGCCGTCATGGTGGGAGCCGGGCTGGCGTCCGGCTGCGCCGCACAGGGCAGGAGCGCCCCGGACGGCACGATCACGGTCTGGAGCCTGGAGAACCTCACCCCGCGCATGGAGGCGACCAAGAAGGTCGTCGCCGCCTTCGAGAAGGAGACCGGGGTACATGTCCGGCTGGTCGGCGTCGACGAGGGCCAGCTCTCCCAGCTGATCATGTCCGCGGCCGCCGCCGGGACGCTGCCCGACGTCATCGGCGGCGTCCCGCTGGCTGCGGCGTGGCAGATGTACACCAACGGGCTGCTCGACACCGCCGCCACCGGGAGGGTCGTCGAGGCCCTCGGCCCGGCCACCTTCAACGGCAACGCCCTGAAGCTGACCGCCGACGGCGCCACCCGCCTCGCCGTCCCGAGCGACGCCTGGCTGCAGATCCTCGTCTACCGCAAGGACCTGTTCGCCAAGGCGGGCCTTGCTCCCCCGGACACCTACGAGGCGATGCTCGCCGCCGCCAGGACGCTGAACGCCGGCGGCGTCAGCGGCATGTCCCTGGCCACCGACCCCAGCGACGTCTTCACCCAGCAGAGCTTCGAGGACCTGGCGCTCGCCAACGACTGCGAACTGGTCGGCTCCGGCGGCGCGGTCGGCCTCGGCGACCCGCGGTGCGCGCGCGCCTTCGACACCTACGACAAGCTCGCCGCCGACTACGGGGCCGCCGGCACCCAGACCGTGGACTCCACCCGCGCCACCTACTTCGCCGGGCGCTCCGCCATGATCGTCTGGTCGACCTTCCTGCTGGACGAACTGGCGGGCCTGCGCGCCGACGCCCTGCCGAGCTGCGCCGAGTGCGCCGATGACCCGGGGTTCCTGGCCGCCAACAGCGGCATCGTCACCGCCCTGAAGGGGCCGGACGCCGCCGAGCCCGCGCAGTTCGGCGAGATCGCCTCATGGGTGATCGGCAAGACCGCCGAGACCGCGCCCGCGAAGAAGTTCGTCCAGTACATGATGAGCACCGGGTACGAGGGCTGGTTCGGCATGGCCGCCGAAGGCAAGATCCCGGTCCGCGACGGCACGACCGGGGAACCGGACAAGTACCGCAAGGCCTGGCGCGCCAGCGACGTCGGCGTCGACACCAGGAAGCCCATGCAGTCGGTCTACTCCGCCGACCTGCTCGACGCGCTCGCCTCCGGCGTCGGCGACATGCGCCGCTGGGGCATCACCCAGGGCGAGGGCGCGCTGGTCGGCGCGACGCTCGGCGAGCTGCCGCTGCCCAAGGCGGTCGGCGCCATGACCTCCGGCCAGATCTCCCCCGGCGAGGCCGCGAGGCAGGCCGCCGAGGAGGTCGCGGCCCTGCGGAAGTCCCTCCAGTGAGCCGCCCCCCGGCCCCGTCCCCAGAGGAACCCACGATGAGCACCGTACGAGGCGCCGAGCGGCGCCCCTCCCCCACGGCCAGCCCCGGGCCGCCGCCGGCCCGCGCGGGCAGGACCCTCACCCTGGCCCAGCGCGAGAACCGGACCGGCCTCGCCTTCGTGTCCCCCACGGCGCTGGTCGTCCTGGTCGTCGTCATCCTGCCGATCGCCTGGACCGTGCTGCTGGCCTTCCAGCGGGCGCGGCTGGTCGACATCCAGACCATGGGCCTGCTGTCCGGCTGGACGTGGAAGAACTTCACCGAGGTCCTGACCTCGCCGGGCTTCTGGTCCTCGCTGTTGACCACGCTGGTGTACACCGTCGGCGGCACCGCCGGTTCGATCCTCCTCGGGCTGGTCGCGGCGCTCGCCCTGCGCCGGCCCTTCCGCGGCCGGGCCCTGCTGCGCGGGTCGATGCTGCTGCCCTACGTCGCGCCCGTGGTGGCCGTCACGTTCGTCTGGGAGATCGCGCTCAGCCCGCAGTTCGGCATCGTCAACGAGTGGGGCGCCAAGCTGCTCGGCTGGGACAGGCCGGTCGCCTTCCTGTCCACCCGCGCCCATGAGGTCTCCATCCTCGGATGGGACGTACAGGTGCCGCTCGCCCTGCTCACCGTCATCGCCTTCGAGATCTGGCGCTACTTCCCGTTCGCCTTCCTGTTCCTGCTGGCCCGGCTGCAGGCCGTGCCCGCCGGGCTGGAGGAGGCCGCCACGGTGGACGGCGCCACGCTCACCCAGCGGTTCCGCCACATCCTGCTCCCGCAGCTGATGCCGGTGGTGGCGCTGCTGACGGTGCTGCGGTTCATCATGACGTTCAACAAGTTCGACGACGTCTACCTGCTCACCGGCGGCGGCTCCGGCACCGACGTCGTGGCCGTGCGGGTCTACAACTTCCTCACCGCCCGCTACGACGTCGGCGCGGCGGCCGCGCAGGCCCTGGTGCTCGCCCTGATCCTCGCCGCCCTGCTCGGCGTCTACTTCACGTTCTTCGCCAGGAAGGTCCAGGAGGAGGAGTCATGAGCCGCGCCCAGGTCGAGGAGCGGGTCTTCGGGGTGCTGCGATGGGTGGTCATCGCCTTCCTCGCGGCGATCACCCTGTTCCCCTTCTACTACATGCTGCTGCTGTCGCTGAAGCCCATCGACCAGCTGCTGCTGGCCCCCGGCAGGCTCTGGGTGGGCCTCTCCGAGCTGACCACCGCCACCTACCAGGAGGTCCTCCGCTCGGCGGAGGACGGCGGGCAGGGCTTCCTGCGGATGCTCGGCAACTCCGCGCTCGTCGCCCTGGCCACGGTCGCGCTGACGCTGCTGGCGTCCGTGCCCGGCGCCTACGCCGTCAGCCGGCTGAAGTTCTTCGGCGGACGGCAGGTCAGCGCGGTGTTCCTGGCCGTGTACCTGTTCCCCGCCACGCTGCTCGCGGTGCCGCTGTTCGTGATGTTCGCGCGCATCGGCCTGCAGGGCAGCCTGGTGGGGCTCGCCATCGTGTACATCGCCCAGACCGTCCCGGTCTCCATCTACATGCTGAAGAACTACTTCGTCACCATCCCGCGCAGCATCGAGGAGGCGGCGACGCTGGACGGCTGCTCGCGCCCGCAGATCCTGCGCCGCGTCGTGCTGCCGCTTTCGGCGCCGTCGCTGATGGCCACCGGCCTGTACGTCTTCATGATCGCCTGGAACGAGTTCCTGTTCGCGCTGCTGTTCCTCGCCGCCGACCCCGACAAGTGGACGGTGTCGCTGGGCCTGCAGCAGCTCGCCAACGGCGTCGAGGTCTCCAAGACCGTGCTCATGGCCGGATCTGTGGTCCTCACCATTCCCGTGGTACTTGTTTTCTACGCCGTCGAACGCCTTCTCACCGAAGGGCTCACCAGCGGCGCCGACAAGAGCTGAGTCGAGGAGACACGCACCGGATGGCGACGCCCTGGAGCACGGCCGGTCACCTGCTGGAACTGATCCGCACCGGGCAGGCCAACACCCGCACCGAGCTCCAGCGCGTCACCGGCCTGTCCCGCTCCACCGTCGGCCAGCGGCTGGACCAGCTGTTCGCCGCGGGCTGGCTGCGCGAGGTCACCGGCGGCCCGTCCACCGGGGGGCGTCCCTCCGTCCGGCTGGAGTTCGACACCGGGCACGCCGTCGTCCTGGCCGCCGACCTGGACACCACGCACGCGCGCGCCGCCGTCCTCGACCTGGCCGGCGAGGTCCTGGCCGAGCACGAGGGGGTCCTGCTGGTCGAGGACGGCCCCGAGCCGGTGCTCGACCGGCTGGCCTCCTGGTTCGCCGGCCTGCTGGCCACGGCCGGCGTCGCCCCTGAGGCGGTGTGCGGGGTCGGCCTGTCGCTGCCCGGGCCGGTCGACTCCTCGACGGGACGGGTGGTCCGGCCGCCGATCATGCCGGGCTGGGACGGCTACCCGGTGCCCGAGCGCACGCAGGAGTACGTGAACCGGCACGCCGGAGTGGACACCGCCGTCCCCGTCATGGTCGACAACGACGCCAACCTGATGGCGCTCGGCGAGCAGCGCGCCTCCTTCGCCGACTGCTCCGCGTTCGTCCTGGTCAAGGTCTCCACCGGCATCGGCGCGGGCGTCGTCATCGACGGCGCGGCCTTCCGCGGCATCGACGGCGGCGCCGGCGACCTCGGCCACATCCGCCTGCACGACCAGCAGGACGCCCGCTGCATGTGCGGCTCCTACGGCTGCCTGGCCGCCGTCGCCAGCGGCCGGGCCCTTGCCGCGCAGCTCACCGCGCTCGGCGTGCCCACCGAGTCGGCCGCCGGCGTCCGCGCCCACCTCGACGCCGGCGCCCCCGACGCGGTGCGGCTGGCCCGCGAGGCCGGCAGGCGCTGCGGCGAAGTGCTCGCCACCGTCGTCACCCTGCTCAACCCCGGCGTCCTGATGATCGCCGGAGACCTGGCCGAGACCCACTTCGTCACCGGGGTCCGCGAGCTGCTGTACCAGCGCGCCCTGCCCCGCGCCACGCGCAACCTGCAGGTCGTCACCTCCCGGCTGGGCGAGCGGGCCGCGCTCGCCGGGGCCACCGCGATGGTGGTCGAGCACCTGTACGCCCCCGACCAGGCCGACGCCCGCCTGGCGGCGGCCCGCCCGTCCCGCCCTCCGGCGGGAGAAGATCTGTGAGCACCACGCCCGGAGAGACCCTGTGAGCACCACCACCCCCATCGAGGTCGGACTGATCGGCGCCGGGCCATGGGCCCGCGCCATGCACGCCCGCATGCTGGCCGCCGGCCCCGAGACGCGGCTCGCCGCCGTCTGGGCGCGCCGCCCGGAGGCGGCCCGCGAGGTCGCCGCGCCGTACGGCGCCGCCGTCGCCGGCACGCCGGAGGAGCTGTTCGACCGCTGCGAGGCCGTCGCGTTCGCCGTCCCGCCCGCCGTGCAGGGCGAGCTCGCCGTACGCGCGGCCAAGGCGGGCAAGGCGCTGCTGCTGGAGAAGCCGCTCGGGCCCGACCTCGCCACGGCCCGCGCGGTGGCCGACGCCGTCGCCGCCGCCGGCGTGGTGTCGCAGATGGTGCTGACCAAGCGTTACCACCCGGCCACGCGTGATTTCCTGCGCCGTGCGGCCGGCTTCGAGACGACCGGCGCCCGCTCGTGCTACCTGCACGGCGCCTTCCTCGGCGGGGAGTTCGCCACCGGCTGGCGGCTCCAGGAGGGGGCCCTGCTCGACCTCGGCCCGCACCTGCTGGACCTGCTGGACGCCGCGATCGGGCCGATCACCGCCATCAGGGGCACCGGCGACCCGCGCCGGTGGGTGGAGCTGACCTGCGAGCACGCCGGCGGAGCCGTCAGCCAGGCGACGTTGTCGGGCAGCGTGCCGCTGGCCGGGGCGCGCACGCAGGTCGAGCTGTTCGGCCCGGCGGGGTCGCTGCTCTACGACACCTCCGCCATCGACCACGACGAGAGCTGGCCCGTCCTGCGCGCCGAGTTCGCCGCCGCCGTCCGCGCGGGCCGTTCCGGCGAGCTGGACGCCGCGCGCGGGCTGCGCCTCCAGGAGCTCATCGAGGCCGCCACCCCACGCTGATGGCGATGCCGGCGCCGCCCTACGGCGCCCGGCCCGCCGAGATGTCGTGGGAGCGCGCTAGCCGGCGTCCGCGAAGCGCAGGGAAGGGTCCAGCTGCACGAGGCCGAAGCCGAGCTGGCTGTACAGTTCGAGCTGGTCGAAGTACTCGCGGTGCGCGACGATCTTGCCGTGCTCCACGAAGGTCGAACAGGTGGCGCGGAAGATGACCCGGCGGCCGGTCGCCTCCACCTCGCGCCCGTCGGGCAGCAGCAGAGGGCCGGTGTGGGTGCCGGTGACCGTCCATTCGGTCACCGCGGGAGTGTCGGCGTCGGCCACCTCGAACCACGGCGTCAGGTGGAAGTCTTCGAATGCCTTGAAGTACTGCTCGTAGAGCCAGGCGATCTGTTCGTGTCCTTCGACTATGCCCGCGGGCGCCACGTAGACGGCGTCCGGGCTGTAGCACTCGAGCACCCGCTCCATGTCATGAGCGTTGACCGCGTCGCACAGACGGTGCTTGACGTCCCAGAATTCAGACATGGCAAAGCGCTCCTCCGCAGGTCCGCTGCCGTGGGGACCAGATTACCGAGCGCCAGGCCAAGCCTCGCCCGCGCGAGCGTCACGTGTCCGCCAAGGAACGATGCCGCCGGCGGGCGCGGCGCGCGGCGTGCCCGCGGGGAGGGCCGCCGCTCGTGGCCCTCCCCGCGGTGCGATGCCCTCTGAGGATCAGTACACGAAGACGCTGCCCGCGTTGAAGGTGAAGCTCGGGTAGCTGCCCGGGTACACCGGCAAGGGGGTGCCGGTGCAGTCGGTGTTGGTCCACAGCGTGGCGATCTGAGTGGCGGTGTTGATCGCCGAGTGGGCCCGTCCAGAGCCCCAGCCGTGTGCCACGAGGTCGACACAGACGCCCGCGGGAGGAGTCAGCGCCTGCGCGGTGAACCGCGCGCCGCCGTACCCGGCGTCCTCGAATAAGCAGAGGGTGCGGCTGAACTCGCACGTCCCGGCGAGCGCCGAGGACGTCGAGGCGGCGGCGGGGCCGGCGGTGAGGCCGCCGGCGAGCGCCGCGGCCGCCGCCAGCGACGCCGCGACCGCGAACCTGCCCTTGAGGTTGGTCCTGGATGCGTTCATTTTCTCTCTCCTTTTATGCTCGATGAAACTCTGACGGCGGCGGCGCCAATGGATTTCCGCCACCCGGCGCATAACGCGGACGCGCATGCGCGACTTTGCTCGGTAAACGCTTTCCGCCATACGGAACCGGCGGCACGAGTACCGGCGCGACAGGCGCCGGAATGCGAGGGGGAACCGCGTGCGTCCCGCCCGGCGGGACACGCGTAAGTACGCCTCACCGGCCAGTGACCGGCGCGGACGCGACTACGGTTATGGTTCGGACGGGATATCGGGAGGGCAGGCGCGATGGCACGATGAGCGGCTGCGCCGTGCTCCGCGACGGTTCGATGTAAAGCGGTCCAGATGGCCCATGGCTCGCCTGGGCGCCAGCTTCGTGGCTCTGAACAGTGCCTTTCTCACACTCACGGCGTCCCCGTACGCAGTCGAATGGTGGAGAATCAGGAATCACTTACCGAGCAGTCGAACGCGCAGAAAAGTAACACATGATTGAGCACGTCCGCAACACCCCGGACAAGCGGCCATTCGCGGGGAATTGCGGAATTGCGCGCCGGACATGAAGTCCGCCCCGGCGACCGGAAGCCCTCCTCGAGCGCCCGGACGCGTCCCTCCGCCGCCGAAAATCGCACCGGGAGGGCGGTGCTACCTCCCGGCGGCCGGGCGGCGGAGAATGGATCTCAGGCGATGACCGGGGACGCCGGGGTGAGCGCGACCGCCGCCTCGGCGGTGTGCACCAGGAAGGTCAGCGTCTCCTGGAAGTACAGCTCGATGGTGTCGGCGTCGTGGGACAGGTAGCCGATGGACAGGTCCTGGCCGACGCACAGCTCGAAGTCACCGCCGCGGCTGGACAGCAGGAACGCGCCGTCGATGGCGGGCGCCCAGATGATCTTCCCGTCCAGCAGGCGGGCGATGTGCTCGATCACCGGGTAGCCGTGCACCGCGGTCTCGCTCACGGCGGTGTAGGCGTCGGCGCTCAGCGCCAGGTCGTACGGGCCGCCGACGCCCGCCAGGCGCAGCGCGGAGATGGCCCGGCTGACCACGTCGGGGTAGTCGCCCACCTCGTCCGGCAGCGTGAGCGCCGGGTTGGAGGAACTGTCGCGGATGCCGGCGATGCCCGCCGCGGCGTACCCCTGGAAGACCGCGCGGTCCTCGGCGAACGCGATGCGCTTCGCGGCGTCCTTGACCGGCTGCCAGTCGGCGTCCTTGGCGCCCCGCTCGACGTCGTCCACCTGGCGGCGGTCGACCGTGAACGGCACCCGCAGCTCCAGGATCGGCTGGGACCTGCGGGTACGGGCGACGACCCCCGTGGCGGGCGGCTCGATGGAGTCCAGGTGCCCGGTGGAGACCGCGGCCAGCTCCAGCCCGGCCGGCTCGGGGACGTCGACGACCCGCCGGCCGGCCACGTGGCGTTGGAACGTGCGCCGCGCCTCCTCCTCGAGGTCGGCCCACGCCGCGCCGGAGATGGGCGCCAGTTCGCGGTGCAAGTTGTTCATCAGGACGTGCTCCTCTTGAGATCGCCGATGCCCAGGGACCCGTCGTCGCGGGCCCGTACCTCGGATCCGGTGCCGGCCTGTGTCACGACGCCGGCGCCCGGGGGGTCTGGAAGGTCGTCGAGGAAGTCGACGGTCGGCACGAAGAACAGCGTGCCGGTCACCGCCGTGGAGAAGTCCAGGATCCTGTCATGCCTGGCCGGCGGGTCTCCCAGGAACATGTTCTCCAGCATCTTCTCGGTCACCTCGGGCGTACGGGCGTACCCGATGAAGTAGGTGCCGAACTCGCCCTTGCCGACGTTGCCGAACGGCATGTTGTCGCGCAGGATGCGCCGCTCGGTGCCGTCCGGGTCGGTGATCGTGGTGAGGGCGACGTGCGAGTCGTCCGGCTTGACGGCGTCCTCCAGTTCGATGTTGGACAGCTTCGTCCGCCCGATCACCTTCTCCTGCTCGTCCACCGGCAGGGCGTTCCACGCCTGGAGGTCGTGCAGGTACTTCTGCACGATCACGTAGCTGCCGCCGGCGAACTCCGGGTCCTCCCCGCCGATCAGCACGGCCTCCTCCGCCGTCGGGCCCACCGGGTTCTCCGTGCCGTCGACGAAGCCGAGCAGGTCGCGCACGTCGAAGTACTTGAAGCCCTGCACCTCGTCGCGGACCACGACCGCGCCGCGCAGCCGCTCCATGATCTGGGAGGCCAGCTCGAAGCACAGGTCGAGCCGCATGGCGCGGACGTGGAACAGCAGGTCGCCCGGCGTGGACACGGCGTGGTGCTCGGGGCCGTTCAGCTCGCGGAACTCGTGCAGCTCGGCCGGGCGCGGCCCGGAGAACAGCCGGTCCCACGCCTGCGAGCCGATGCCCGCGACGACGCTCAGCCGGCCCTCGGGGGCGCGGAACCCGACCGACCGCTGCAGCGCGGGCAGGTCGGTCAGCAGTTCCCTGGCGACCGGCTCGCCGCCCGGCGCGACCGTCACCACCAGGAAGATCGCCGCCGTCGTGAGCGGGCTCAACACCGGCTGCGGCACCGCCGGCCTGCCGGGCGACCCGGCGGGCACCTGCTGCGTCATCTCCAACGCCCTCCCATGCTCGCGCCTCGGAAGACCCAGCCTGTCAGCCGCACCCCCAGGTGCCCACTGCGGGGTGGTCTCACCCACAGACCGCGCGCACCCCTCGTTCCCGTGGCCCGCCACACCGCGACCACCGACTCATCGGGCACAAGCCGTTCAAGGAACACATTCACGAAGGATTCAACGATCAACCCTTAATTGATCCACGACCTAATTCCTATTTCGGTCACAAACTAGAGATCTTGACATACATGGAACGAAGAAGTTAAATTCCCCAAGCGATCAACACCAGACAGACTATTAAATATCGGACAGCACACTGGGGCGGGGATCCGTTCCCCTTCTCGGAGAAACGAGGAAGGAGGGCTTATGAGAGGCACGAGCAGAGCCGTTGTCATCACCGCCACTCTCGTAGCGTTAGCCGGAGCCCTGCCGGGAACGGCTGGCGCAGATCAGAAGGATCCTGAGCCAACCAGCAAGGGCAAGCTTGCGCTCACGCTAACAGCCGATTCTCAACCGCGGCCTACACGAACCACGCTGCAGAGCATTCAGCAGAGCGCAGAGGCGAAAAGTATCGGCTTCGAAGAAGCGCTCAGGCGCTACGCCGACGACGCGATCAACAAGCGTTCCGCCCACCAACCTCCTCAGCCGGACGGGCCGGTCCCCGACCCGGACATCAAGATCGACGGTATCCCGTACGCTGAACTCATCGACCTCCAGCGCATCGCCAAACACAAAGGCATCACCTTCGCCGAGGCCATAGAACGCTACAGCTGGACACCAGCCGTCAATGCGGTCGCACACCAGCTCAAGCAGCGATTCCCGAACGATCTGGCCGATCTGGCGATCACCAACGAGGGGCGAAGCGTAAAGATCGGATTCAAGAGCGCCGTTCCCGCCGACGCCGTTACGCTTGCCCGCTCGCTCCCCGCCGAAGTAAACCTGTTCAGCGACAGGGGATTCTCCGAACTCGAATCACAGGCCACCCTCGACGCTGCCGAAGCTCACTTGAAGGGGCGTGGCGACATTGCCATGTGGGTCGGCAGGTACAACGCCGAGACGGGCCGCATCTCCCTGAACCTTAAACCTCGGCCCGAGACGATGGGCATCCTTGGCACCAGCGACTCTCTGCGTGACTCTGTCGCATCCGAACTGGACAAGCCGAACAACCCCAACATTAACGTTGTCGTGACCGTTGACCCTGGGCTCGGAATTCGCAAAGAAGACGACTACCTTCGTGGTGGCGGCCTCCTGAACGGCAGTGGCAACTGCACTAACGGGTTCAACATCAGGAACGCATCGACAGGAACCACAGCCAGTGCGACCGCGCGCCATTGCGCCGATGTCGTCACGTACTACACGTACAAAAACCACCCCAGCTACGACACACGGACAACCACCATCTCACGGTTCTTCCGCGCAAGCGACTACGACCTCGCACGTTATGAGGGTGGCGGGATGACGAGAACCCGCACGTTCTTCTACGACTGGAATCTTCCCCGCTACGCCGACGATGTCGGAACTTCGCCAGTTATCGGCCAGCCGGTCTGTCATTTCGGAAGAACGACAGGTGCCGCGTGTGATGACATCACCGATGTCAACGTCACGGTGGATTATGGTGATGGAAAGACGTATCGCGGAAATATCGAAACGGATGATATCTCCGAAGGCGGAGATAGCGGAGGGCCGTGGTACTATGGCAACCGTGCCTGGGGCATTCACTCCGGTGGGACGAACTGCACGATCTGCGACACCGCCTCTTGGGCTGTAGCCGCCGACAGGCTGAATGACGCTGGAGGCATGGGTTCCAGCTGGCAGATCTGGACGAGGTAATCAGTACAGCAAGGCGACACCAGCGTGCCGGCACAGCGGCAGTTTCACCGCATTCCACAACCGGCACGCGGCCCCCCGAAGAGGTGAGTTACCCTGCGACGTACCATCGGCATCTGCTTGATCTCGGCAGTTCTCATTGCTGTCGCCTCATGCACCGCAAGCGCAGACGAGGTGAGCGTGCACGGACGGGATCCGATCATTTTCTCGCACACCTACCGAGCTACACATCAAGTGGAAGCTCGCATAACTCTCAAATATGACGGGCAGAGCAAATGCCTGAGAGTCGCCTTCAACGATAACACTGAGGCTGTTCCCGTCTGGCCGCAGGATGCCGAGCCGGTAACCGTGGAGGGCGAACGCGGAGTTCAGATCCCGGGGTCTGGCACCTTTATCGCAGGGGATCGGATGGTGCTCAGCGGCGGAGGTGCGTCGTGGAAGACTCACCCACCCACGGGTGTGACCATCCCCCCCGGATGCCTTCCTGACAGACGAGAGCAAGATGTCATGATCATCGGATCCGCCGCCCGCGAGTCCTGATAGACGTGACCGGATTCATGGGCGGTCATCGAGCCGTTGCTGCCCAAGCATCGGAGGTGGGTCCGCCATCCGGGACGCAAGCGGATGCACCTCAAGAGTCGTGATCAAGCCTGCTGAGCACTAGATGACAGGCACGGACGCGAGAGGACGTGGTGCATGCGAAGTGCGACGACTCGTCCGACCGCATACACCACCAGGGCGGCAGCGCCCGCGTTCTGCCTATGGCTTCACCGACGCGGCGCATGAACGGTCGGTCATCGCGGAGTTCAACGCCGCACGTGATGAGGAGTACGCCGAGGTGTTCGAACGCCTGCCGACGCTGCGGCAGGAACTAGACGACCTCCGCCTCGGCGCGGGACTCGCCGGCGGGGGGCACGTCGTCGCGGGAGAGGAGCCTGTTCACCGCCTGCTGGGCGGTCATGACGTCCTCCAGGGCGCCCCGCACACCGGTGAGGGGCGGCGCGCCGAGGGTGACCATCTCGTGGAAGGCGACGAGCTCCCGTTCGAAGGACGGGGTGACGTCCTGGAAGGACAGGCGGCCCTGGGCGCTCACGTCGGTCAGCCGGGCGGCCGCGCCCAGCAGGTACGGCGTGGGGAACACCACCTCGAAGGTGCCTGTGGCGTGGTGCACGGCCACGGTCTCCCGGTAGGCGGGGTAGTCCTCCAGGTAGTGCCAGTGGACGGCGTACCTGCCGCCGGCCCGCAACGGCCCCGACAGCTCGGCCGACCGTCCGCCCGGCCCCGGCCAGGTCGTCACGTGGTCGACGCCGCCGGGCCCGCCGGCGAGCAGCCGCAGCAGCGACAGGTCGTGGCAGATGCTGTTGAGGATGGTCCGGTAGAGCCACCGCGCCTCGGGCCCGGCGTCGCCGATCGCGGCGCGGACCAGCTCGTCGTCCTGCGCGCGGAGCCGGGCGGCCACCTCGGCGGGCACGTCGGCGGGCGGCGCGGGAAGCCGGGCGAAGGCGAGCTGCGAGCCGTCCCCCGGATGCAGGACGGTGATCTGGACGGCGCGCACGCCGCTGAGCCGGCCCGCCATCCGCTGGACGGCCGGGTCGTACTGCTTCATGTAGCCGACCATCAGGCGGGGCCGTTCTGGGTCTTCGAGCACGGCGATCTCGTCGATCTCCGCGCGGGTGTAGGCGAGGGGCTTCTCGCACAGCACGGCGTGGCCCCGGCGCAGCGCGTCGGCGACGACCCGCCCGTGCGAGCCGGAGGTCAGCACCACGACCGCGTCGAAGCCGCCGGCGTCGAGCATCGCGGTCACGTCGGTGTAGCGCCTGGGCACACCGTACCGGTCGGCCATCCGCGCGGTGAGCGAGGCCGACAGATCGCACACGGCCACCACCTCGAACAGGTCGCCGCGCCGCTCCAGCAACGGCAGGTGCACCGTCTGGGCGATCGCGCCGAGCCCGGCCACCGCCACCTTGAGCCTCACAGTCCTCCTTCTTGAGGAACGCGCGGTCCGCCCGCCGGCCGGGGAGGGTCGCGCGGACGTCGTCACGGCCGCGGCGGCGTCCGGGCGCGCATCCTGCGAGCACTCTATTGGCAGGGATCCGGCCGGAAATGATTGAGTCGGCCTATGGATGTGACCGAGGAGCCGGCGACCGGCGCCGCGTCGCGTGGAGCGGGGGCAGGGGTGATCGAGGTATGAGGCTGACCATTCTCGGCGGCGGGGGCTTCAGGGTGCCGCTGGTCTACCGGGCTCTGCTGCAGGACCAGGGTGAGGGCCGGGTCACGCACGTCACCCTGCACGACCTGGACGACTCCCGCATCGCGGCGATCGGCCGGGTGCTCGCCGAGCAGGCGCGGGACGTGCCCGGCGCCCCGCAGGTCGAGGCCACCACCGACCTCGACGAGGCGATCACCGGCGCCGACTTCGTCTTCTCCGCGATCCGCGTCGGCGGGCTCGAAGGGCGCGCCGTGGACGAGAGGGTCGCTCTCGCCGAGGGCGTGCTCGGCCAGGAGACGGTGGGGGCGGGCGGCATCGCCTACGGTCTGCGCACGCTGCCGGTGGCGGGCCACATCGCCCGCAGGGTCGCCGCCCTGGCGCCGGACGCCTGGGTCATCAACTTCACCAACCCGGCCGGCACGGTCACCGAGGCGATGTCCCGCCACCTCGGCGACCGCGTCATCGGCATCTGCGACTCGCCGGTCGGGCTCGGCCGCCGGGTGGCGCACGCGCTCGGCGTGGACCCCGCGGCCGTCCGGCTCGACTACGCCGGCCTCAACCACCTCGGCTGGCTGCGCGCCGTGCGCGTGGGCGGCCGCGACCTGCTGCCCGGCCTGCTCGCCGACGAGGGGGCCCTGACCTCCTTCGAGGAGGGCAAGCTGTTCGGCGCCGAGTGGCTGCGCACGATCGGCGCCATCCCCAACGAGTACCTGCACTACTACTACTTCCACCGTGAGGCCGTGGAGGCCGCGCGCGCCGCCGGGCGCACGCGCGGGGCCCTGCTCATCGACCAGCAGCGGCGCTTCTACGGTGAGACCGGCGGCTCGGCGCTGGCCCTGTGGGAGAGCACCAGGCTGGAACGCGAGACCACCTACATGGCGGAGAACCGCGAGGCGGCCGGCGCCGGTGAGCGGGCGTCCTGCGACCTGGACTCCGGTGGCTACGAGCGGGTCGCGCTCGCGCTCATGCGGGCGATCGCCCTGGACGAGCGGGCCACGCTCATCCTCAACGTCCGCAACCGCGGCTCCATCGACGCCCTCGACGCGGACGCCGTGGTCGAGGTGCCCTGCTTCGTGGACGCCAACGGGGCCCGGCCGATGGCCGTCGACCCGCTCCCCGACCACGCCCAGGGCCTGGTCACCAGCGTCAAGGCGGCCGAGCGCGCGGTCATCGAGGCGGCCGTCACCGGTTCGCGCCTGGCCGCGCTGCGCGCTCTGGCGGTCCACCCTCTCGTCGACTCGGTCACGCTCGCGGCCCGGCTGCTGGAGCGGTACGAACAACAGCTCCCGCAGCTCGGCTACCTCCGCTGAAGCACCGGGAACACCACGCGCCCGACGACCGCGCGCACAACGACCGCGAGCCCGTCGAGGCGCGGATGGGGTGCCGCGGCGGCGCCGACCCTGCTCGGCATCCTCGCCGTGGGCGAACCCGGCCCGCCGAACCCCACCGCGGGCGAACCCGGCCCGCCGCGCCCCCTGACCTCCGGGTGGGTCACGCGTGGGCGGCCACCGGCGCCCACAGGCCGTCGATGGCCTCCTCCGCGGCGGCGAGGCTCTTGACGGCCAGCGGGATCAACTCGGCCATCGCGGGCTGCGCCTCGGCGAGGGTGAGCTCGGCGGTGATGAACCGCGGCTCCAGGCCCGTGAGCGAGACGCCGTGCGGAAGCCAGGTCTGCGCGTGGTCCCAGCCTTCCCGGGGCGTGCCCGCCCCGTAGCCGCCGCCGCGGGAGGCGATGACCACGAAGTCCCTGCCGCCGAGCAGTCCGGCCCCCGTGGCGGCGTCGTACGACAGTCCGGGGGCGATCAGGTGGTCCACCCAGGCCTTGACCGAGCTCGGCGGCCCGTAGTTGTACAGCGGGAGCCCGAGCACGATCGTGTCGGCCTGGCGCACCTCTTCGATCAGCGTCTCGCTGAGCGCCCAGGAGGCGGCCTGCGCGGAGGTGTGCTGCTCGGGCGGCACTATCCGCGCGAGCCCTCCGGCCTCGTCGAAGTGCGGCAGCGGATGGCGGCCCAGGTCCCGGTAGGTGACGGTGCCGTCGGAGTGGGCGGCGCGCCAGGCGGCGACGGCCCGCGCGGTGAGCTTGCGGCTGACGGAGTGCTCGCCCCGGATGCTGGCGTCCAGGTGCAGAAGATGAGCCATTGCTTTGCCTCCACAAATCGTTGGTGCGAGACAAATGATTAGTCGCCCATCGGCTGTACGTCAAGTCGGCTAGGATTCGGTCATGACCTCCCCGCCGGGCGTGAACGAGCCGACGCATCGCTCGGGAGCGCTGCTCGATCACCTGGCGCGCCGCATGCGGCTCCGCGCCGAGACGGTCCTCACCCCCTTCGGCCTGCGCCCGCGCCACCTCGTGGCCCTGACGGTGCTGCGCGGGCAGGGCGACTGTTCGCAACAGGCGCTCGCGTCCACGCTCGAGATGGACGGGACGAACATCGTCGGGTTGCTCAACGAGCTCGAAGCGTCCGAGCTCATCGCCAGGCGGCGCTCACCCGAGGACCGCCGCCGCCACATCGTCGAGCTGACCGACACCGGCGCGCAGATGCTCAACAGGGCCGAGTGCGCGCTCGCCATGGCGGAGGACGAGGTGTTCGCCGCGCTCGACCCGCGGGAGCGCGAGCACCTCTACGCGCTGCTGCAGAAGGCCGCCACCGGCGCCGAGATCAGCTGTTCCGCCGCCGTCGCCGACGACTGATCACGCCCGCCGCACCCGGGCCCGTCGGCGCCTGCGCACGCCGACGCCCGCGGCCGCACGATTTGTCCGCCCCGATACGGGCGGGCCGGTCGGCGCGGGGTGTCAGGCGGTGTGAACGGCGTCGAGGTAGGCCCAGGCGCCCTGGTGACGGACGAAGCGGCTCTTCTCCCGCAGTTCGCCGGGGCGGCCGCCGTAGGTGTAGCGGGCGTGGAAGGTGACGGTGCCGTCGGTGTGGACGGGGCTTCCGCCGGAGACCTCCTCGATCTCCAGGCCGGTCCACCGCATGCCCCGCTCGAACTCGACGCGCGCCGGCCGGGTGGCAGGGTGCCACGTGCGCAGCAGGTAGGCCTCGTCCTCGACGGCGAAGGCGGCGTAGCGCGAGCGCATGAGCGCCTCGGCCGTCGGCGCGGCCCGGCCTGCGTGGTACCGGCCGCAGCACTCGGCGTAGGCGGCGGGCAGGCCGCACGGACAGGGCCGCTCGGCGCCTGCGCGCGGCGGCGTACGGCGAGGGCGGGAGCCACCGTTCACCCTTGCGAGACTATCGGGACCGCGCCGCTCGTGCCGCCGCGGAAGTGTACGGCTTCGAGAGCCCGCGCCGCCGCGGAAGTGAGCGGAGGTGAACGGCTCCGGGAGGCGCGCCGCCACGGAAACCGAACGGCTCCGGGAGGCCGCGCCGCGTGTCGTAGTGCGCCATTGGCGGGAATACGTCACGCCCACGCGGGCTTCGCCGAGCCGGACGGCCACCCGTGGAATGGACGGGCGTCATCGCAGCTCACCGGCGCCGCACGCCCCCGCGCAGCCCCCGCGCCGCCGCAATCCTGGCCAGATGCCTGCTAAATCTGGGTTAACACCTTTTGTCCGACTCTTGCAGAGAAAGTCAAGATACATCCACGATGCTCCCTGTGGGTGCGCAAGATCCCACATCATCCCTTTACCGCCCCCCACGGGTCCCCCACGGGCCCGTGAAGGAGATCGTGTGTCCATACCCCGCCTCTGGCGAGCGGCCCTGATCGGGACAACCGCACTCGCCCTGCTGGCCCCGCAGAGCGTGGCATACAGCGCCGCGCAGACCGCTCCCGCATCCGACAAGATCGATCAAGCGGTCCGGGCTGATCTGTCCAAGGACGACAAGGCCACCTTCTGGGTGCGCCTGAAGGACGCCGCCGACCTGCGCGCCGCGCGCGCCGCCAAGACCAAGGCCGACAAGGGCAAGCAGGTCTACCGGCTCAAGACGGAGACCGCCGCGGCCTCCCAGGCCGGGCTGCGCAAGCTCCTCAAGTCCGCGCACGCCGACTTCACCCCGTTCTGGATCGTCAACACGGTCAAGGTGACCGGCGACGCCGGCCTGGCGGCCGAGATCGCGAAGCTGCCCGAGGTCGCGTCGATCGAGCCGTCCAAGGTCGTCCCGCTGCCCGACCCGCTGCCGGGCAAGGCCGAGGCCAAGGCCTCCTCCGTCGAGTGGAACGTCGACCGCGTCAACGCCCCCAAGGTGTGGGACGAGCTCGGCGACCACGGCGAGGGCATCACCATCGCCAGCATCGACACCGGCGTGCAGTGGAACCACCCCGCGCTGGTCTCCCAGTACCGCGGCACCAAGCCCGACGGCACCGTCGACCACGCCTACAACTGGTTCGACCCGTCCGGCGCGTGCCCGGCCGCCGCCCCGTGCGACGACCGCGGCCACGGCACCCACACCGTCGGCACCATGGTCGGCGGGGACGGCGGGGCCAACAACATCGGCGTCGCCCCCGGCGCCAAGTGGATCGCCGCGAAGGCGTGCCTCCTCGTCGGCGGGTGCCCCGACTACACGCTGCTCGCCGCCGGGCAGTGGATCCTCGCGCCCACCGACCTGAACGACCAGAACCCGCGGCCCGACCTCGCGCCCGACATCGTCAACAACTCCTGGGGCGGCGCGGGCATCAACCTCTGGTACACGGAGATGGTGTCGGCGTGGGTCGCCGCCGGCATCTTCCCCGCGTTCTCCAACGGCAACGAGGGCCCGGCGTGCGGCACCACCGGCTCGCCCGGCGGCTACGTCGCCGGCTACAGCGCCGGCGCCTTCGACGCCGACGGCAACATCGCGTACTTCTCCTCCCGCGGCCCCGGCGAGAACGGCGAGATCAAGCCGAACATCGCGGCGCCCGGCGTCAACATCCGCTCCGCGCTGCCCGGCGACGGCTACGGCCTGAAGTCCGGCACCTCGATGGCCAGCCCGCACGTCGCCGCGACGGTCGCGCTGATGTGGTCGGCCTCCCCCTTCCTGCGGGGCGACATCGACAACACGCGGGCGCTGCTCGACGGGACGGCGAACGACGTCGACGACCAGGGGTGCGGCGGCACCGCCGCGGACAACTTCGTCTTCGGCGAGGGCAGGCTCGACGCCTACGCGGCGGTCAAGGCCAGCCCGGCCGGCGAGCTCGGCACGCTGACCGGCAAGGTCACCTCCGGCGGCTCCCCCGTGGCGGGCGCGACCGTGAGCGTCTCCGGGCCGCTGACCCGCTCGGTCCCCACCGCGCAGGACGGCACGTACACGCTGCCCCGCCTGCTCAGCGGCGAGTACCGGCTCACCGTGAAGAAGTTCGCCTACGACGACGCCACCGCGACCGTCACCGTCTCCACCGACCAGACCGTCACCGAGAACCTGTCGCTGACGCCCCAGGACATGAGCACGGTGACCGGAACGGTCACCAGCGTGAACCTTCCCGAGGCGGGCGCCACCGTGACCGCGGCCGGCACCCCGGCCACCACGGTCACCGACGCGAACGGCCGCTACGAGCTGCGGCTGCCGCACCAGACCTACGACCTGCGGGTCACCGCGACCTCACTGTGCGCCGAGAAGGCTACCGTGCCCGTCACGGTGACCGGTGACATGGCCAAGGACATCGAGCTGGACAGCCACGTCGACGCCTTCGGCCACACCTGCAGGAGCGGCTCCGACGCCTACGTCGAGGGCACCCACCTGGAGCCGCTCGCCTGGGACGACGAGACCCAGACGCTGGCGCTGCCGTTCGCCTTCCCGTTCTACGGCAAGACCTACACCAGCGGCATCGTCAGCACCAACGGCTTCATGACCTTCGGCGGCAACCACTACGCGTTCCCGACCCACGAATCCCTGCCCTCCGCCGGCGGGCCGCACGCGGCCATCTACCCGTACTGGACCGACCTCGGCATCTTCGACGAGGGGGCCGGGCTCTACACGGCCACCATCGGCACCGCGCCGAACCGGACCTTCGTCGTCGAATGGCGCAAAGCGCGGTTCTACGGCGTCGACGCGCTCATCTCGTTCGAGGCGCTGCTCGGCGAGGACGGCTCCATCGGGTTCCGCTACCGCGGGATCGACAGCACCTACGCGGCCGGCGAGAAGGCCACGGTCGGCATCGAGAACGGGGACGGCACCGACGCCTTCCAGTACTCCTCCGACATCCCGGCACTCCGCGACGACCAGAGCCTGACCATCGCCGCCCGGCGGCACGGGCTGGTCGCCGGCACCGTCACCGACGCCAACGACGGCGAGCCCCTGGCGGGCGCGACGGTCAAGGTGGGCGACGCGGGCTCCTTCACCACCGGAGCCGACGGCACCTTCCTCGGCGAGGTCCCCGCGGGAGACCACCAGGTGGAGGTCTCGGCCGACCACTACGGCACCCTCACCAAGCAGGTCACCGTGGAGGCCGGGCGGCGCAGCACGCTCGACACCGCACTGACCACCGGCCGGGTGACCGCGTCGACCGGCCAGGTCACCCTGGTCATGCCGGCCGGCGCGACCAGGAAGAGCACGGTCGAGCTGTCCAACCTGGGCGCCGACACGAGCTACACCGTGGAGTCCGACCCGGCGCAGACCTGGCTGGGCGTCACCCCGGCGAGCGGGGAGATCCAGGCCGGCAAGTCCGTGACGCTCCAGATCACCGCGTCCAGCGCGGGCGTGCAATCCGGCACCGTCCGCACCGGCGTGCTGCTGGTCCGCTCGGCGAGCGGCCGCGAGCCGGCGTTCCCGATCGTCGTGTCCGTCGTGGTGCCGAAGCTCCAGGTCGCCATCGAGGCCGGCGGCGACAAGCAGGCGGTCGACGCCGCCGGTGACACCTGGGCCGCCGACCGCAAGTACACCCACGGCGGCTACGGCTACGTGGGCGCGGGCAAGGCGTCCACGACGAGCACCACGATCGGCGGCACCACCGAGCAGCGCCTGTTCGCCTCCGCCCGCGAAGGGATGCACGAGTACCGGTTCGACAACGTGCCCGACGGCGTCTACACCGTCGAGCTGGGCTTCGCCGAGACCCGGCAGAAGCAGCCGGGCAAGCGGGTCTTCGACGTCTACGCCGAGGGCGGGCTCGCGGTCCAGGCGCTCGACATCGCCCGGACGGCCGGCCAGAACACCGCGCTCAGCCGCCAGTACACGGTGAAGGTCACCGACGGCCAGCTGAACGTGAAGTTCACCGGGCGGGTCGGCGAACCGATCGTCAACGCCATCCGCATCACCGAACGCCCCGACAAGACGGCTCAGTAAGCACGACCCGTCTCCTTTCCACTCACCGGCCCGTCGCGTTCGCGGCGGGCCGGTGCCCGTTCACCTGGAGAAACCCGGCGCGACCGGCAGGACGGAGCGTGCCGCAATAGTAATACCTATGGCGACATTCCGCTGGACGGGGTATTCGTCGTGGCGCATTCTGTATTCGTCATCAGCCCCGCGGAGCGCGGTTCGATGATGCCGGAGAAGTCACGAGAAACCAGAAGGGGACGTGGCGGCGGAATGATCGGCGAGGCGACCACAATAAGCCCCAAGATTAGACAATTCATGATTTATCCAGCATTGGTGGCGTTTGTCGCCATCTCGACGGTCATCGGAGGCGGGAGCGGGGCCACCGGCGCGACCGACGCCGCCGCCGGAAGCGCCCGCACGGCGGACAGCGCGCGGGCGGCCGTCACCACGGTGATCTGGGCGCACCGCACCGCCAGCGGGACGACGGCCGCACAGGCCGCGGCCAAGCCGCCCATTCCCAAGAACCTGGTGGGCAAATGGGAGGCCGCGAGCGGCGACGCGACCCTCGCCTTCGGCTTCTCCCGCACCGGGCGCTACAAGCAGGCATGGCTGCTGAGCTATCCCACCGCGGCCGGCACCGTCGAGTTCTTCCGCTACTCGGAGGGCAAGGCGCGCGTCCGAGGGCACCGGTTGACCCTCACGCCGAGCAAGGTCACCTCGACGCGCAGAGACCCCAACTCGCCGCACAAGAACTACACCAACCGCAAGGAGCCGCTGACACCGCTGCGGTACACGATGCGGCTCACCCGTACGACCCTGCGCCTCGTCGACGCCACCGGCCTGAAGCTGACCTTCAAGAGGCAGCCGTGACAGGCGCCACCCCTCCGGAGGACGCACCGGACGAAAAGCCCGACAACGAGAAAGCCGAGAACACGACCCGACCGGACCCGGGCACGCGCGCCCGTCACGACCGCACACCGCCGCCCGGCACGAGCGCCCAAAAGGCCCCTGGACCGCAGCCCAGCACATTCGCCCAGAACACCCCCACACCGGAACCCGGCACACGCGTCCAAGAGGACCCTGCGCCGCAGCCGGATCCGCCCCTCCTCGCGCCGCCACCGGAACCGACATCCCCCACCGAGCAGGCACCGTCCCCCGAGCAGGCGCCGTCCCCGGACCCCACGGCCCCGGCCGAGGCCGATCAGGCACCGCCCCGGCGGCCCCCGGCCCGAAAACCGAGCCCCCCGCCGTCCCTCACTCCCACTCCGACCGAGCCGGCACACATCCCGCCACCGCCCCCGGTCCCTCCCCCCACTCCGACCGAGGAACCACCCATCCCACCGCCGCCCCCGGTTCCTCATCTCACCCCGACCGAGCCGGCACACGTCCCGCCGGCGCTCCCCGTTCCTCCTCCTGCCCTGACCGAGGAACCACGCGTGCCGCCCGCCGCGCCGCCGAACCCGGAAGCACCGCCCCCGCCCCCTTCGAAGCCAACGCGACAAGCATCGCCCCCGCCCCTGGACCGGGAGGGACAGGCCGCGAAGCGGCCGAGGGCGCCGGAGGGCAGGCCGGGGGGCGTCGGCGGCTCCGCGCGGGCGCGGCACGGCAGATCGCGCGTGGTCCGCCGGCATCGGCCGGCGGTGCGCCCTCGCTTCACCCTGCGCAGCCGCGTGCAGATCGTCGTGGTGGTCGCCCTCGCGGTCACCACGGGGCTCGCGGCGTGGAGCTTCAGCGAGGCCGGCGGGCGCTGGCAGGAGTCCGCCCGGCAGGAGACGGTCCGGATGGGCGCCGCCGAGGAGGACGCGCGCGCCGTCTACGGCGATGAGGCGCCAGGTGCCTTCGAACTGGCCGCGTTGGAGGCCAGGGCGGCGGGCCTGGTCCCGGCGATGGCGCAGGGCGGCTCGGCGTGGGCGGAGCACGCGATCGCCGCCGACGTCGCGTTCGCCCTGCGCCAAGGGCAGGCGGGGAGCGGCGGCCTCGCCACCCGTAAGTACGCGCTCGACGACGGCGGATACGACCTGCTGCACAGGCTCGCGGACGTCCGCGCCGCCCATGCGAATCTTCGCGACCTCGATCCGGACATCCCCCTCGGGCAGGCCGACCGGTACGCCGGACGCGGCCGCGGTCTCGCCCTCGTAGGCATCGCGCTCGGCCTGCTGGCACTGCTGACCGCGTTCGCGCGGCATCCCCGCCTGGACGTCCCGCGGAGCGCGGAAGGCGCGATCGACCTGTTCCCGCAGCCGCTGCTGGAGCCCGCCGGCCGCAGGGCCGCGGCCTCGGCAGGGGTGCTGGCCTGGGCGCTGCTCGTCATCCTGCCGTCGGCGCAGCTGATCACCGCGGGTGAGGAGCAGCGGGCCCAGGCCATCGCCGCGCGGCAGGCCACCCGCCTGGCGGCGAGCATCATCGTCAGCGGCCAGCGCATGGCGTTCACCACGACCAGCGAGGTGGCGGTCCTGCGGGCGAGCATGCAGGCGGACGCGCGGAAACTCGCCTCGCTCAACGCCGTCGAGCGCAAGGAGGCCGGCAGACAGCGGGCCCTCGCGACGGCCGAACGCGGCATCGCCGCCCGCCTGGAACGCGTCGCCGGCGTGATGGGACGGCTTCCCGGCCCGGCCGGCGGCGTCGACCCGGTCATCGCCGCCGCTCTGCGGTCGGACGAGGCGGCCTGGCGGCGGATGGGCGAGGAGCAACGCCGGCAGGTGGATCTCTCCGAGGAGGCCAGTGGCCGCGGTCTGCTGCTCACGATCGCCATCGCGCTGGCCGCGCTGACCACGGCCGCCGCGGCCGCGGCCATGAAGGGCCCCGACCAGCACCGCCGCCCCCGTCAGCGCATCGCCCTGGCGATGATCGCCCTCACTCTCCTGGTCTCAGCGGCCCCCTTCCTGTCCTGAATTTCGATCAGGGCTGATCGCCGATGTGCAGGCGGGCGATCAGGCCGTCCCTGAGCGTGAAGCGGTGGGTCAGTTCCACCTCTCCCCCGGGGAAGTCGCCGCGGACGAGCGTGTGCGCCCTGTACTCCTCGTACTCCTCGTGCTCGTCCCCGCCGATGTGCTCGGTGCCGAGGACGGTCACCGTGTAGGTCCACCTGCCGGCCGTCGCCTCGCGCCAGCCCTGGATCTCGGGCCTGCCGCGGTAGGTGTGCCCCTCGTCGACGACGACGCCGTCCTCGGTGAAGCAGGCGGCCACCCCCTCGTGGTCCTGCTTCTCCGCGACCCGGAAGTAGTGCTCCACCGCGTCCATCCCACTGCCTCCTTCATAGGCGCTATATTCGATACCTAACGTTTATAGCAGACGTCGGCCGGACGGCACGCCACACCGATGCACGCGCCGCCGTGGCGCTACAATCGATACATGGCTCCTCGTGCGGATTCCCGAAGCAAGGTGGGCGCGAGCGCTCGCGATCGGCTGTTGCTGGCCGCCGGGCAGTTGATGAACGAGTCCAAGGACAGGCAGGTCTCGACCCGGGCCATCTGCGAGCGCGCGGGCGTCCAGGCGCCCACGCTCTACCACCATTTCGGCAGCAAGCAGGGCCTGATCGACGCCGTGGTGAACTACGGCTTCACCCAGTACGTCCAGCGGCCCGACGCCGGCGGGGACGGGCCGGCCGATCCGGTCGAGGCCATCCGCGACGGGTGGGACAAGCACGTCCAGTACGGGCTTGAGCACCCGTCGTTCTACGTCCTGCTGTACGGGCAGATCGAGCCCGGCACGCCGTGCGCCCTGACCTCCAGCGCCGAGGCCATGCTCGTCGACCTGCTCACCGAGGTCGCGCGGCAGGGACGGCTGAAGACCGGCCCGGCGGAGGCGGCCCGGCGCATCGCCGCGGCCAACGCCGGCGTCACGCTCAGCCTCATCGCCCAGCCCGGCGACAGGCGAGATCTCACGATGTCACGCCAGGTGCGCGACACGATCGTGGACTCGCTCATCACCCCCGCGACCGCCGCCGGCGCCGGCGAGCCCGCCACCGGCGTGAGCCCCCTCGCCGCCGCGCTGTCCGCGGCGCTCGACAAGGACGACACCGCCTCGATGACCCCCACCGAGAAGCTCATGCTCCAAGAGTGGCTGCGACGCCTGACCTGAACCTCGCGCACCCGTGCCGACCTCGCCGACCAGGGATGCTACAGTCGCTATATAGCGTATGTAGCATCCCTTCATCGTGATTCGAGGACGGCACCATGGACACACCTCTCAGCGGCTCCCTGTGCGGCAAGCGCGCTCTGGTCACCGGCGGCACCAAGGGCATCGGCGCCGCGATCGTCGCCCACCTGACCGCTCTCGGCGCCCGGGTCGCCACCACGGCCCGCTCCGCCGCGGCCACCCCGGCCGAGCTGTTCATCAAGGCCGACATCGGCGGCGCCGACGGCGCGAACCAGGTGGCGGACGAGGTGCTCGGCCGCTTCGGCGGCGTCGACATCGTCGTGCACAATGCCGGCGGTCACGTCGGCGAGCCGGGCCCGGCCGCGTCGATCGGCGACGCCGACTGGCTCGGCACCATCGAGCTGAACCTGCTCGCCGCCGTGCGCATGGACCGGGCGTTCATCCCTTCGCTGGTGGAGCAGGGCTCCGGGTCCATCGTGCACGTCACCTCGATCGCGCGCATCATGCCGACCACCGCTCCCCTGCCCTACGCCACGGCGAAGGCCGCGCTGACCGGCTACAGCAAGGGCCTGGCGGCCGAGCTCGCGCCGCACGGCGTGCGCGTCAACGCCGTCCTGCCGGGGTTCGTGGAGACCGACGGCGCCCGGCACCTCATGGAGTCCATGATGGCCGCCACCGGAGGCGATCTTGAGTCGGCACGAGCTGAGATCATGCGGTCGCTGGGCGGCGTCCCGATGGGACGGCCGGGACGGCCGGAGGAGGTCGCCGAGCTGGTCGCCTTCCTCGCCTCCGAGCGCGCTTCCTGGATCACCGGCGCCGAGTACGTCATCGACGGCGGTTCCATCCCCGCCGTCCACTGAGACGGCCGTCCACCGATCGGACGGCCGTCGCGGGGTTCAGGAGGCGTCGCCGCCGGGCGCGGCGTCGAAGCGGATCTCGCGCAGCCGGTCGGCGGCGTCGCGGTCGAGCAGGGTGACGGTCGCCGCCGGGGGCAGGCCGCCGGCGCGGGCACGTTCCACCAGGTCCTCCCAGCGGCGGCAGTGCCGGGCGAAGGTGCTCTCGGTGACGACCCGCCCGCGCGCGTACTGCCCGGCACGAGCGGTCTCCGGCGGGGTGTCCAGCAAGATCATGTGTGTCGCGGCGCCACGGCGCCGGGCGAGCCAGGCGAACCCGTACAGGATGTGCGGCCAGGTGCCCCTGGTGTGCGCGACGACCGCGTGACCGCGCGAGACGGCACGGGCGATGCGCAGCACATGGGTGGCGTGCACCAGCGGGGTGCGCACCCGAGGGGGGACCGGCCCGAGGAAGCGCGACCACCAGTTGCGCGACTGGCGGGAGTCGATCACCCGCACGTCGCCCGCGGGCAGCGGCGCGATCTCGGCGCCGTCCAGCCCGTACAGGCGCGCCAGCAGGGTGCTCTTGCCGGCGCCGGGCAGCCCCGCGAGCAGCACCAGCGAGCCGGGGGGATAGCGCAGCCGCTCGGCCGAAACCACGGCCCGCACGCCCTGTCGCGCCGCGTGCCCGGCCTGAGGCGGCTCGCCCTGCGGTAACGGGAAACTCTGGTCAGGGATCATCGACCTCTCGCCCTCCGATCGAGAGCCCGAGAGGAAGCGAACGGAGATCACCGGTCCACCAGGGCCCGTCGCCCTGACCAACGCGCGGGCCGGCCGGGGAGTTCCGGCTCTACCACGGCCTGCCGGGCGGATCACCGGAACGGCTCGCCGGCCGGGCGGGGTGTCCGCCCGGCCGGCAGAGCGCTCGCGAACGGCGTTCGCCGGGATACTCGACATCGATTCCGGTTTCGTGCCATAGAACTTCGAAGCGCTTCGAAAAAAGCCGGCGGCCCCGGCATGAAACCCTCGGCGATCGTCACGGTCCGCCGCCGGGCGAGGCGGTTCCGTCATCGCGCGCCCGGGGTTCACGCCACGCGCCCGGCGGCGGACGCCGGGGCGCAGAAATGCGCCAGGGATCGGGATCGGCGAGGCGGGGAGCCGGGCCGCTAACGGTCGGACGGGGGTCACCAGGCACCCGCACAGCCCGCCGATCCCGACATTCCTCAATAAATGCCGCGATAGAGAAATAACGTCCATCTAGTGACATTTGACGCCTTACCCCATAGCATCGAGCGGGTTCGCCTTGACGGTCCCTTTACTTTCGCTCGAGACCTGTTCCGCGGTCCCGAGCCGTCTCATCGTTGGGGAAAGGTCCGCCGATGTCCGTGCCGCGCCAGGTGACAGGTTCTTTGACCCCGCCCGCCGTCCTTCGTCCCGCGACAGCGCGCCGCGGTGCAGCGGCGCTGGGTCTCGCGGTCGTCACGGCCCTCACCGGGTTCGCCGTGAACTCGCCCTCCGCCGCCGCGGACGTCCCCGTCGGGCCCGTCTTCACAGACGGCCTGTCCCAGCCGGTGTTCTCGGCGAACCCGAACGACTGGCTCCGCCAGGAGGTATGGGTCGAGACGACGGTCGACAGCGACGGCGACGGCAGGAAAGACCGGGTGCACGCCGAGGTCACCCGGCTCAGGGAGACCGAGACGGCCGGTCTGAAGTCCCCTGTCGTGTACGAGGCGAGCCCCTACTACGCCGGCGGCAACGACGTGGCGAACCACGACGTCGACCACGAGCTCTACGAGGCACGGCCCCCGGGCAAGGACCGGCGGGACCGCGGCGGGCGGCTGCTGGACCCGGCGACCGACGAGCGGCTCACCGCCGCGGACCCCGACGGGGCCGCCGCGCGCAGCGCGGACTCCGGCCCGCGCCCCGCGATCAGCACCAGCCACGAGGCCAACTGGCTGCCTCGCGGCTTCGCGGTGGTGCACGCCGAGTCTCTGGGCAGCGGCGGGTCCGACGGCTGCCCCACCACCGGCGGGCGCAACGAGACCATCGGCGCGAAGTCCGTCGTCGACTGGCTGAACGGCCGCGCCAGGGCCTTCGACGCCGCCGGCGCTGAGGTGCGGGCCACCTGGACGACCGGCAAGGTCGGCATGATCGGCACCTCGTACAACGGCACCCTGCCCAACGCGGTCGCGAGCACGGGCGTCGGCGGCCTGGAGGCCATCGTGCCGATCTCGGCGATCTCGAGCTGGTACGACTACTACCGCGCGAACGGCGCCGTCGTCGCCCCCGGCGGCTACCAGGGCGAGGACGCCGACGTGCTCGCCGAGTACGTCTACACCCGCGCCGACCGGCAGATCTGCCGCGGCGTCATCGACGGGCTCGCGAAGGCGCAGGACCGGGTCACCGGCGACTTCAGCGCCTTCTGGGACGAGCGCGACTACACGCGCGACGTCGGCAGGGTCCACGCCGCGGTGCTGGTCGCGCACGGGCTCAACGACTGGAACGTCAAGACCAAGCACGCCGCGCAGTGGTACCAGGCGCTGAAGGCGCGCGGGGTGCCGCACAAGATCTACCTGCACCAGGGCGGGCACGGCGGCTCGCCCGGCGTCGACGTCCTGAACCGCTGGTTCACCCGCTATCTGTGGGGTCAGCGGAACGGCGTGGAGAACGACCCCCGGGCCCTGGTGCAGCGCGAGGACAGGACCCTCGTGCAGTACCCGGAGTGGCCCGACCCGTCCGCCGCGGACACCGAGCTGCACCTGGCCCCCGGCACGAACGGCGCCGCGGGCGTCCTCACCCCCGGCCGCCCCCGCCGGGGCGCACCGGTGACCGAGACCATCGTCGACGACGCGTCGAAGACGGCGCAGACCCTCGCCGACGCGGTGGCCTCCCCCAACCGCCTGGCCTACACGTCTGCGACGCTGACCGGCCCGGTAAGGCTCAGCGGGACCCCGCGGGTCTCGCTGCGCATCTCCTTCGGCCGGCCGGCCGCGAACGTCACGGCGCTCCTGGCCGACTACGACCAGAGCGGCAAGGCCAAGATCATCACTCGCGGCTGGGCGGACCCGCAGAACCGCGACTCCCTGTGGAGGAGCCGGCCGGTCAAGCCCAGCACCCCGTACCGCCTCGACTTCGACATGCAGCCGCATGACTACGTCTTCGCGCCGGGCCACCGGATCGGCGTCGTGCTGCTGTCGAGCGACCACGACTACACCATCCGGCCCGCCCCCGGCACGACCCTGTACCTCGACACGACGAAGAGCACGGTCACGCTCCCGCTCGCGGGCGGTGGGAACGCGTTCACCTTGGTGAACGGCTGAGCGGGAGCCGTTGGGAGGGCCTGGCGGACCGGCTGTACGCTTCGTCGACGGCCCGTAGCGGTGCTCGCCGGACGCCGTCCGGCGAGCGGCGGCCCATCGGCCGGCCGCGCGGGGGCCTTGCGAACATGTCCCGGCCCCCACCGGGCGCACGACGATGAGCAGGAGGGTCATGAGCCAGGACGACAGGCAGGACGCCGATCTGGGCGGCGTCGACGAGTGGAACATGGTGGAGGACGACGGCGTGCTCGACGCGTCCGACACTCTCGACGACGACCTGGTCGCCGATCCCCTCGACACGGGCGTGGCGGCGGCGGACCGCTGGTCCGGGGCGAACCGCTTCGGCACGACGCCGGCCGAGGAGCGGGCCGGGGAGTCCCTCGACCAGCTTCTCGCCGAGGAGGAGCCGGACGTCGACCCCTACGCCGAGGACGCCGACGACGACGAGGACGAGCTGATCAGGCGGGGGTACGACCGGGAGCCGCGGGCCGGCCGGCTCGTCGCCGACGACCAGGGCTTCGGCGAGGACGATGAGCCGGACCTCGTGGCGTGGGACGCCGGCGTCGACGGCGGCGGCGCCGGCGCGGAGGAGGCCGCGATGCACCTGGTCGAGGACCCCGACGGGCCCGGTGACGGCCCGCTGCGCTGAGCGTCGCCCTCCGCCAGGGCCTGTCCCGCCGCCGGCCGCACCCGTCGCCTCAGTGGTCGTGGCCGCAGGAGACGCGGGCCCTCTCCAGCTCGGCGGGGTGGTTCCACCAGAAGCCCGCGGTGCTCGGGTGCGCGGGGACACGCGCCCTGACCTCGCCGCGGAGCGCCGTCGCGGCGGGCGCGGCGTGGTCGGTGGTCGTGGACGACGGGTACGGCGCGAGCAGCCGCTCGACCGTGTGGTGCCTGCCGCCGACGACAACGGCGGTGACGTTCGCGGCGTCCTCGATCCGCGACAGCGGATCTCCGTCGACGATGGCCAGGTCGGCGTACATGCCCTTGCCGATGCGCCCCAGCGGCAGGCCGAGGTAGGTCCCTGACGTGCTGGTCGCGGAGGTCAGCGTCTCCAGCGGGGTCAGGCCGTACTTCACCATGGCACGCAGGTTCATGTGCAGGCTGATCGCCAGGTGGTCGATCGGCGCGTCGGTGCCCGCGGTGACGACGCCGCCGCCGCGGATCATCGCCACGAGCTGCGCGACCTGGTTGGCCAGGTTGGCCCGGGCCGCCGTCTGATCGGTGGTGCGCGCGGTGGTGACGGTCGCCTGGAGCTTCGCCATCCGCCAGTTCGGGTAGAGCCGGCGGACCCGTTCGTCGTCGACCAGCGAGGTGTCCTCCTTGTAGAGGGTGGCGGAGCCGAACAGGGTGGGCGTCCTCGCCATCTTCGAGGCGTTGAACATGGAGATGACGTCGGAGTAGGCGGAGCCGACGTTGGTGACGGTGCGCGAGTAGCCGAACCGGTTGGTGGCGCCGACGTGCTCGGTCCCGTCCCCGCCCATCGCGATCGCCGGGTAGTGGTAGTGGGACGTGACCTGCTTGCCGTGGCGGTGCGCCCAGGCGATGACCTCCTTGTGCCAGACGACGGGCAGCCGCACGTAGCACTTCACCAGGTCGTAGCCGAGGGCGGCGGCCCGTTCGAGTTCGAGCCCGAGCTGCTGGTGGGAGAACGTCGGGCGCATGAAGTTGTAGTAGATGCGCGGCCCGTCGACGGCCTCGCCGGTTGCGAGGTAGCGCGGCGCGAGCCGGGCGCCCGACTGGACCGACTCGCGCTCCTCGGCCATGTGGTAAGCGGGCGAGCCGGGTGAGCGGGTCGTCGTGATGCCGAGGGCGAGCCACAGCGGCCCCTGCCGGGCCCCGTAGGCGTAGCCCTGCATCTCACGGTGGTGGTGGATGTCGATGAGGCCGGGCATGACGAACCTGTCGCCGGCGTCGACGAGGGTGCCGGGCCGCCCGTCCCGGTGCGGCTCGACCGCCACGATGCGCTGGCCGCGCACGATGATGTCGACGTCGCGGGCCACGGTCGCCGAGAGGCCGTCCCACATGCGCCCGGCGTGCACGACGACCTGGCCGGGGCCCGGGTCGTTGCGCCAGGACATCCGGACCGGGATGGACCGGCCGGCCCTGCCGTCGACGCGGACGGTCTTCAGCCGCCCCCCGTTCAGGTACAGGAGGGTGGCGGAGTCGCCGGCCCAGACCGGGGCGTCCGACAGCTCCCGGGTGACCTGCCGGGCCGGGCCGGTGGGCCGTCCGGTCCGGTCCACGGGCAGGACCCACACGAGCGACTCCATGGCGAAGGCCAGCATGGTGCCGTCCGGCGACCAGACGGGGCCGTCGTCGCCGCGGGTCTGCAGGGACCGGTGCGGTGTCGGGTCGACGTAGGCGCCGGCGCCGGTCGCCCGGTCCACGAGCAGGATCTTGGACAGGCCCTCGCGGTAGCGCCGCGAGTACGGCACGACCGCCGCCAGCGCGATCGTCCCGCCGTCCGGCGACCATGTCGGCCGGCCGGGTTCGAAGGTCGCGTCGAAGACCTTCTGGACGTCCCCCGTGGCGACGTCCAGGACCCACAGCGCGCCGTCCTGGTCCAGGTAGGCGATCTCCTTCCCGTCCGGTGACCACCGGACCGACAGGGCGGCCGACTCGGTCAGCCGGGTCAGCTGCCGGTCGGTCCCGGTGGCGAGGTCGCGTACCCAGATGTTGAGGGTGCCGGTGCGGTCGGTGACGAACGCCAGCCGCCGCCCGTCCGGGGAGAAGTCGGGGTCGGCCTTCCACCACCGGTCGCGGAACAGCGGGACCGGCTTGTTCCCCCCGCGCATCAGGTAGATGTCGTTGAGGGCGCGGAACGCGATGGCCGAGCCGTCCGGGGACACCGCCGGGCTGCCGATGCCCACGACGGGGAACGCCCCCGGCTGGTCGAACACCCGGACGCTCTTTTCGTACTTCGGGGTCGTCGCGGTGAGCGCGGCGGTGAAGCCGACCGTGCCGGCGGAGGCGGAGCCGAGGCGGCGCGTCCTGATGGCGCCGGCGGAGGTGTAGAAGTAGCGGCCGTCCGCGGTGAACCCGGCCCTGAACGGGAAGACCTCCTCGCCGGTCACCAGAGCGCCCGCGGTGCTCGCCAGCTCGTTCACGCCGCCGTGGAAGAGGTGGTAGGCGATGTCGGTGCCGTTCGGCAGCCACGACGGCTGGTGGACGACCTGGCCGGCGGGGACGGTGACCGCGGTGGCGCGGGCGCCGGTCGCCACCTCCACGACGTCCACCCGGGTGTCGGCGACAACGAACGCGATCTTGCTTCCGTCGGGCGACCAGGCCGGCTCGTACTCCTCGGCGGAGCTGTCGGCCAGGGCGCGGGACGCGCCGGTGGCGACGTCGAGCAGGTGGACGCCGTAGCCGCCGCCTGCGTCGGAGGAGTAGGCGATGGTGCGCCCGTCCGGGCTGAACCGGGGCTCGCGGTGGTCGTACGGCCCGCTGGTGAGCCGCTTGATCGCCGACCCGTCGGGCCGGATCGTCCACAGGTCGAAGACGCCGTCGCGGTAGGACTGGAACACGATCGTGGAGCCGTCCGGGGACCAGTCGGGCTGGGCGATGTCGTACAGGTCGCTGGTGAGCCGGCGGGCGGTGCCGCCGGAGGCGGAGCAGACCCACAGAACGCCGAGCATGTCGAGGGCGAGCGTGCGGCCGTCGGGTGAGAGCGCGACGGCGAAGTCGGTGCCGGACCGGACAGAGGTGGTGCCGCTCTCGCGTGCGCCGCCGGTTCGGGCGCGCACGGCCGGTGCGGGGATGACGGTGGCGGCGAGGGCGGCTCCCGCGCCGGCCAGCACCGCCCGGCGGGAGGGGCGTGCGGGTGACCCGGTGATGGAGACGGGCGCGTCCGGGGAGGTGGGAGCGGGTGACATCGCGACTTCTCCTCCTACGTTGCACATCGTCGGCAGAACGCAATGATCCCCCGCGTCATGGGGCGAAGCCAGCGGTCCCCTCGGATTCAGGCCCGGCAGCGGCTCAGGCCGGGCCCGTGGAACCCGTCCAGCGCCGGGAATGTCGCGGATTTACCGAATAGGGCACTAGTGACTATCTGTGTTAAGTGTGACGATTGGATTCGTTTGCCGTAGAGCGATAGGTGGAAGATGACAGGCGATCACGACCGTAGGGCTCTGGTGGTTCGGGGCGGCTGGGAAGGGCACGCCCCCGTGGCGGCCACCGAGCTCTTCATCCCGTTCCTTGAGAAGCACGGGTTCGAAGTACACCGGGCGGACTCACCGGCGCCGTACGCCGACCCCGGGTTCATGTCCGGTGTCGACCTCATCGTGCAGTGCTACACCATGGGCACGATCGAACCGGAGGAACTGCGCGGCCTCACCGCCGCGGTACAGGCCGGCACGGGACTGGCGGGCTGGCACGGCGGCATCGCGGACTCCTTCCGCAACTCCTCCGACTACCTGCACCTCATCGGCGGGCAGTTCGCCTGCCATCCCGGCAAGGACCCCGCCGAGCGGGACGGCTCGCAGGCCGACAACTTCGTCCCGTACACCGTCACCATGCTGCCGGAGGCCGGATCCCACCCCATCACCGCGGGCATCTCGGACTTCGACCTGGTCACCGAGCAGTACTGGGTGCTGACCGACGAGTACATCGACGTGCTCGCCACCACGACGCAGAAGGTCCGGCCCTGGGACCCCTGGCACCGGGAGGTCACCTCGCCGGCGATCTGGACCCGCGCGTGGGGCAGCGGAAAGGTCTTCGTCGCGACCCCGGGCCACAGCGTCGACGTCCTGGGCGACGACAACGTGCGCACCATCATCGAAAGGGGAATGCTGTGGGCCAGCCGATGAACGTCGGCGTCGTCGGGTGCGGTGTCATCTTCGCCCAGTACCGCCAGACGATCGAACGGCTGCCCGAGCTGCGGCTCGTCGCCGTGGCCGACCTGGACCTGGAGCGGGCCAGGGAGGCCGTGCGTGCGTACCCGGACGTCGAGGTGCTCAGCGTGGCCGAGCTGATGGCCGATCCGCGCGTCGAGGTGGTGCTGAACCTCACCATCCCCGCCGCGCACGCCGAGGTCGCGTTGCAGGCCATCGCCGCCGGCAAGGCCGTCTACTGCGAGAAGCCCCTCGCCGCGACCACCGCCGACGCCGCGCGGGTGCTGAACGCGGCCGCCGCGGCCGGGGTGCGGGTCGGCTGCGCGCCGGACACGGTGCTCGGCACCGGCACGCAGACCGCGCGCAAGGCGATCGACGACGGCCTGATCGGCAGGCCGGTCGCCGCGACCGCGACCATGATGACTCCAGGTCACGAACGCTGGCACCCTAACCCCGACTTCTACTACGCGCCCGGCGGCGGCCCGCTGCTGGACATGGGCCCGTACTACATCAGCAGCCTCATCACGCTGCTCGGGCCGGTGACGACGGTCATCGGCGCCGCGAGCCGCACGCGGGCCAAGCGGACCATCGGCTCGGGCCCCCGCGCCGGCGAGGAGATCCCGGTCACCGTCGACACCCACGTCACCGGCGTGCTGGTCCACGATTCGGGGGCGCTGTCCACGCTGGTGATGAGCTTCGAGGGCGCGGCCACCACCACGCCGAGGATCGAGGTGCACGGCGAACGGGGCTCGCTCGTCGTCCCGGACCCCAACCACTTCGACGGCCCCGTCCTGCTGGCCAAGGTGGGCGGGGACGGCTGGGAGACGGTCACCGACACGGCCGGCTACGCCGAGGCCGGGCGCGGCGTGGGCCTGGCGGACCTCGCCACGACCCCGGCGGGCCGCCAGTCCCGCGCGAGCGGGGAGCTGGGCTACCACGTGCTCGACGTCATGGAGTCGCTGCTGTCCTCGGCGCAGTCGGGGACGGCGGTGACCGTCGCCAGCACCTGTGAACGGCCCCCCGCCGTGGCGTCGCACCGGCCGGAGGCCGACGGCGTGCCCCGGTAGCCGCCCCCGGCGCGGGCGGCGCCGGCATCCGTAGACCGGGAAAGCCCCCGTGGCGGCGCCTCGCGCGATCCTTCGCGACACGCGCGCCGTCACGGGGGCCGCTCGCGGCCCGGAAGTTTCCGCGCGGAAGGCGTTGACCATCCAGCGTGGACGTAAGAAACTTCCCGGCAAAGCGACCTTGCATGAAATTTACCTACATGCGAGGGATGGAGGACGGATGCGGTGCCTGCGGTTACTGGCTCTGACGGCGGCGATGGTCCTCGGAGCGGGGGCGGCGCCGGCCGCCCACGCCGACCGCGGGAAGGACTCCTGGATCCTCGGCAAGATCGCGGGGATGACCCTTGAGGAGAAGGTCGGCCAGCTCTTCGTGGCGGACGTCTACGGGCAGAGCGGGGACACCGCCGACCCGGCCGCCGTGGCGGCGAACCAGGCGATGTACGGCCCGGACGTCAGCAACGGCGACGACCTCATCGCCAGGTACAAGCTCGGCGCGATCCTCTACTTCCGGTGGGCGGGCAACCTGGACGACCCGGTCAGGACGGCGGGGCTGTCCAACGACCTGCAGCGGGCGGCGCTGGCGCAGCCCGCGAAGATCCCGCTGCTGATCGCCACCGACCAGGAGCACGGCGCCGTCTACCGGCTGGACGAGCCGTTCACCGCCTTCCCCGGGCAGATGGCGCTCGGCGCGACCCGCAGCGCCGGCGAGGCGCTCGCCGCGGGGCTGGCCACCGGCCGTGAGCTGGCCGCACTGGGCATCGGCCAGGACTACGCGCCCGTCGCCGACGTCAACGTGAACCCGGGAAACCCGGTGATCGGCGTCCGCTCGTTCGGCGAGGACACCGGGCTGGTGTCGAAACTCACGGCGGCCTCCGTCCTCGGCCTGCAGCAGGGCGGCGTCTCGGCGACCCTGAAGCACTTCCCCGGCCACGGCGACACGGTCAACGACAGCCACAACAGCGTGCCGTGGATCTTCCACACCAAGGAGCAGTGGCGGCGGATCGACGCGCCGCCCTTCCGGGCCGGCATCGCCGCGGGCGCCGACATGATCATGACGGCGCACGTCGTCATGCCGTACCTGCAGAGCGACTGCGACGTGGCGACGCAGCAGGGCTGCGACCCCGCGACGCTCGACCCCGAGATCATGACCGGGCTGCTGCGCGGCGAGCTCGGCTACGACGGCGTCGTGGTCACCGACTCGCTGTCCATGCAGGGCGTGCGCGACAAGTACGGCGACGACCGCGTCCCGGTGCTCGCGCTCAAGGCCGGAGTCGACATGCTCATGATCGTCGACGACCCGTCGAGCACGGTCTCCCTCGACGTCGCCTACGACGCCGTGCTGAACGCGGTCCGCTCGGGCGAGCTGACCGAGGCGCGCATCGACGAGTCCGTCTACCGCGTCCTACGCTTGAAGAAGCGGCGCGGCTACTTCACAAGTGATCGGCAGGTCGACGAGGGCAAGGTGCTCGGCCGCCTCGGCACCCCGGCGCACAAGGCGCTCGCCCGGTCGGTCGCCGGCCACAGCGTGACGCTCGTGCGCAACGACGGCCGCCTGCTGCCGCTGGCGAAGGCCGGGCGGCGGGTGCTGGTGACCGGCTACCGCAACGTCACGCCGCCGTCCGTCAAGATCCCGCCGGCCGAGCGGCTCGCCGAGGCGATCGGCGATCTCGGGGTCACCACCGAGCTGTTCGAGACGGGCGCGGCGCCGAACCGGGCCACCGTCGAGGCGGCGGCCGCCAGAGCCGGTGACAGCGACGCCGTCGTCGTCACCACGGTGAACTCCAGGACCTCGGCCGCCCAGCGCGACCTGGTCGGCGCGCTGCTGGCCACCGGCAAACCCGTCATCGTCGTCGCCGTCCGGAACCCGTACGACATCGCGGACTTCCCCGGCGCTCCGGCGTTCCTCGCGACGTACTCGTGGGAGAAGCCGGCGATGGAGGCCGCCGCGCGGGTGCTGTTCGGCCGCAGCGCTCCCACGGGCAGGCTGCCGGTGACGATCCCGGCCGCCGACGGCTCCGTCCTGTACCCCTACGGGCACGGCCTGCGCTACTGACCCCTCCAGAACGGAGCGACACCTGATGGGTCACCACCTCTCCCGGCGCGCCCTGCTGTCCACCGCGGCCGTCACCATGGCCGGGACGGGCATGGGCGTCGGTTCGCCCGGCCGGCGTCCGCGGCCCGGCGGGCTCCGGACGGGCGTCCAGGTGCTGATGGCCGACGACTACGAGCTCGTGCGTGGCCAGAAGGCCGGCATCGTGACCAACCCCACCGGCATCCTGCCGGACCTCCGCCACGAGGTCGACGTGATGGCCGCCGGCGACAAGGCCGACCTCGTCGCGGTGTTCGGCCCCGAGCACGGGTTCCGCGGCACGGCCCAGGCCGGCGGCTCGGAGGGCTTCTACGTGGACGAGCAGACCGGGCTGCCGGTCTACGACACCTACCTCAAGACCGGCCAGGCGCTGGCGGACGTCTTCACCAGGTCGGGCGTGGACACCGTCATGTTCGACGTCCAGGACGCCGGCGCCCGCTTCTACACCTACATCTGGACGCTGTTCGACTCGATGGAGGCCGCGGCGCTGGCCGGCAAGCGGTTCGTCGTCCTCGACCGGCCCAACCCGATCACCGGCCGCCGGGCCCGCGGGCCGGTCATGACGCCGGAGTTCGCCACGTTCGTCGGCCGGGAGGCGATCTCGCAGGCGCACGGCATGACCGTCGGCGAGCTGGCCGGGCTGTTCAACGCCGAGTTCCTGGACCGGCCGGTCGATCTCGCGGTCGTGCGGATGCGCGGCTGGCGGCGCGACATGGCCTACGAGGAGACCGGGCTGCCCTGGGTCCTGCCGTCGCCGAACATGCCGACCGTCGACACCGCGTTCGCCTACCCGGGCACCTGCATGTTCGAGGGCACGGATCTGTCGGAGGGGCGCGGCACCACCCGGCCCTTCGAGCTGATCGGCGCCCCGTACGCCGACCACCGGTGGGCGGACGCGCTCACCGCGCTGCGCCTGCCCGGCGCCGCGTTCCGCCCGGCGTACTTCACGCCCACGTTCGGAAAGCACGTGAACAAGCTGTGCGGCGGAGTGCAGCTGTACGTCACGGACCGGGCGGCGTTCGACCCGGTGAAGACGGGCGTCGCGATGCTGGTCACGGTGCGGCGGCTCTACCCGGGCGACTTCGCCTGGCGGTACGACGCCTCCGACCCGGCGCGGCCGTACTGGATCGACAAGCTGACCGGCTCGACCCAGGTCAGGACCGACATCGACGCCGGTAAGAGCCCGGAGGAGGTCGAGGCCGGCTGGGCCGGGCCGCTCGCGGCGTTCGCCGAAACCCGCGAGCGGCACCTGCTCTACCGCTGAGGGTAAGGCGTTCCGGACACCTGCCGCCTCCCGCCGTCTCCCGGGGTTCGCGTGGTCCGGCACACGCGACCGGTCGTCACGCAACGTCACCGGACAGGCGAAAACCGTTGGCTCCGCCCGGCCGTCCTGCGCCACCATGGCCCTAGCGATGAGTATTCGGAGGGGCGGATGACCATGCTGGGAGCACCTGATCCGCCGGCGGACGCGCCGGCCGACCGGAGATCGGCCGTTCTGCTGGCGCTGCGCTACTACAACGGGCAGCTCCTCGGCCAGTGGCGCATCGCGGTGCCCGCGCTGGTCCTTCCGGCTCTGGGCAACATCTGCCTGTTCTACCTCCCGCCGCTGGCGGTGGCCGGCATCGTGGGGCGCCTGGCCGGCGGAGGGGACGTCACCGTCGCCGCGCTCATCCCGTACGTGCTCGGCTTCGGCGCACTGCTGCTCACCGGCGAGGCGCTGTGGCGGGTCGGCCTGCACTTCCTCAACCGCACCGACGGCCGGGGCATCGAGCGCCTCGGCGTGCTGGGCATGGACGAGTTGCTGGCCAAGGACGCCGCGTTCTTCCACGACAACTTCGCCGGTTCGCTGACCAAACGGGTGCTGAGCTTCTCCGGCGGCTTCGAGGGGTTCGCGGACACGCTCGCGTTCTCGATCGTCGCCAAGCTGGTGCCGCTCCTGTTCGCCTCGGTGGTGCTGTGGAGCTATCACCCGCTGCTGGTCTTCGTGCTCGTGGGCCTCATCACCGTCACCGGCTTCCTCGTCGCCCCGCTCATCCGCCGCCGTCAGAGGCTGGTCGACCAGCGTGAGGCCGCCAAGGTGCGGGTGTCCGGGCACGTCGCCGACGTGCTGGCCAACATGGAGACGGTCCGCGCGTTCGCCGCCGAGGACCGCGAGGCCTCCGAGCACCGGGCCCGGGTCGCCGAGCAGCGCGAACTGTCGATCCGTTCCTGGGACTACGGCAACCTGCGGGTGGACACCGCCGTCGCGCCGCTGTCGGTCCTCACCAGCACCGTCGGCCTGCTGCTCGCGGTCGCCCTGCGCGGCGGCCTCGGCGCGGAGGCCATCGTGGTGACGTTCACCTATTACGCGAACGCGATCGGCATCATGTTCGAGTTCAACCAGGTCTACCGCCGCATCGAGAGCGTGCTCACCGAGGCCGCCCAGTTCACCGCGCTTCTCCTCACGCCGCCGAGCGTGGTCGACCGGCAGGACGCGCAGCCGCTGCGCCCGGCCGACGCGGGCGTCCGGTTCGAGCGGGTGACGTTCGCGCACGCCGGCAACCCGCCCCTGTTCGACGGCCTCGACCTGGACATCCCCGCCGGCACCAAGGTGGGCCTGGTCGGCCGGTCCGGCGGCGGCAAGACCACCCTCACCCGGCTGCTGCTCCGCCTCATGGACATCGACGGCGGCCGCATCACGATCGGCGGCCAGGACATCAGCCGGCTCCGCCAGGCCGACCTGCGCGGCCTGATCGCGTACGTCCCCCAGGAGCCTGCCATGTTCCACCGGTCGCTGCGCGACAACATCGCCTTCGCCCGGCCGGGCGCCACCGACGCCGAGATCCACCAGGCCGCGCTGGCGGCGCACGTCACGGAGTTCGCCGAGACCCTGCCCGACGGCTTCGGCACGCTGGTCGGGGAGCGCGGCGTCAAGCTCTCCGGCGGCCAGCGGCAGCGCGTCGCCCTCGCCCGCGCCATCCTGCGCGACACGCCGATCCTGCTGCTGGACGAGGCGACGAGCGCGCTGGACTCCGAGAGCGAGATCCTCGTCCAGGAGGCTCTGTGGCGCCTGATGCGCGACCGCACCGCCATCGTGGTCGCGCACCGGCTGAGCACCGTGGTCCGCATGGACCGCCTGGTCGTGCTCGACAAGGGCCGCGTCGTGGAACAGGGCGACCACCAGCAGCTCCTCGCGGCCCAGGGGCCCTACGCCCGCCTGTGGCACCACCAGTCCGGCGGCTTCCTCGTCGAGGACGAAACCCCGGACGCCGTCCACCGCTGACGTCCCCGCCCATCCAGGCCGTTCCTCCGGACGCGTCCCGTTCATCTAGACCGCTCCCCCCGGACGCGTCCCTGTTCGTCTAGGCCGTTCCCTCGTCCCTCTAGGCCATCGCGCCGTTCGCCTACGCCATCGGGCGGGCGGCGATGGGCCGGCCGGCCGCGGGTCTGCGCCTGCGCGCGGACGCGTACTGGGGTGGCCGGCGCCGGTACTGGGGTTGACAGGGCCGCGCCTCCGCCTGGCGCCCGCCCGGGAATAGGCGTGCGAGGCGGTGGTGAGGTGATCTCGCCGTTCATAGCGTGATTGCCAGGAATCCCCGTCCTCGTAGGAGGGACCATGACCGAATCGGCTCCACGCGTGCGCGATCTCGTGCAACGCGCGGCCTCCGACCCGGCGTTCGCCGAGCAGCTGCTCAGCGACCCGAGCTCGGTGGCGAGCGAGTACAACCTCGGCTCCGACCAGATCGACCAGATCAGGGAGCTGGCCGGTGCCGGGCTGCTCCAGCCCGCCGTGGAGGCGCACACCGTGGCTCCGAAGGAACCGGGCGGCGGCGGCTACTACTAGACGATCCTGGGGGATGCTGTGCAGTTCAACTCCATCCTGGTAAGTGTCACCGAGATCTGCACGGTGGGCTGCAAGCACTGCGGCTTCACCGGCTCCACCCGGGACCGTCAGCCGACCGTGGAAGAGATCGGCCGCTGGGTCACCCAGGCATGCGACAGCGGCATCCCCGAGATCATCTTCACCGGCGGCGAGCCCTTCCAGCGGTTCCGGATGCTGAAGTCCGGGGTACGGGCCGCCGCCGGGCACCCCGGCAGGCCGCGCATCTCGGTGTTCACCAGCAGCTTCTGGGGGCGCTCGCCGGCGGCGGTCGACAAGATCCTCGGCCAGTTGCCCGGTCTCACCCGGCTCTATCTGAGCACCGACATCTACCACCAGGAACGGGTGCCGGTCCAGCACGTGGTGAACGTCATCGAGGGGGCGATCGCCAGGGAGGTCCCGGAGATCAGCCTGGCCATCACCATCGCGGAGGACCACGAGGAGGAGCAGATCCGGAGCATGTACCGGCGGTTCGAGGACCGGGTGCTGGTACACGTCGACCGGGTGATCCCCACGCCGTTCATCAAGACCGCCCATCAGGTCGGCCTGCCTCCCCTGCCGGAGAACTTCGCGGCGTCGTGCTACCTGGAGACCCCGCTGATCAACCCGAACGGCGACCTGTCGGCCTGCCACATCGGCAAGGCCGGAGCGTACGTCCGCCTCTCCGACCTGGCGTACTTCCTCGGCAACCTGCACGAGAAGTCGTTCGGGGAGATCCTGGAGGACGCCGGCCGGAACTACGAGTACCAGTTCCTGCGCGTGTACGGCCCGCAGGGCGTGGCCCGCATGGTCGCCTCCTCCCCCGCCGTCCGCAAGCTGTTCAAGGGCAAGACGTTCACCAACGGCTGCGACCTGTGCTACAAGCTGCTCCGCTCGCTCGACGGACGGGAGCGGCTGCGCGAGATCGCGGCCGATCCCTTCCAGCGCGAGCTGATCGACGCCATCCGCCGCGTCCGGTTCGGCGAGCGGCCCGGCGCCTCAGAGACCGATGCCCCCCAACCCGTGAGGAGCGGCGTGTGACGAGCACGGACTACGTCGGGCTCGTGCCCGCCGCGGGCCGCGGCACCCGGCTGGCCCCGCTGCGCTACCCGAAGGAGCTGCTGCCCATCGTCTACGAGCCGGCCGAGGGCGGCTCCCGGCTGCGGCCGGTCGCCGAGTACGCGCTGGAGTCGGTGGCCAGGGCCGGCGCCGGCCGGGCGGTCGTGGTGATCGCCCCCTGGAAGCTCGAAGTGGTCAGCTACCTGGGGGACGGCGGGCACCTCGGCCTCGACATCGCCTACCTGTTCCAGGAGGAGGCCCGCGGCCTCGCCCACGCACTCGACCTGGCGCGCGGGTGGACCCGCGGCGTGAACGTCATGTTCGTCATGCCCGACACCATCTTCACGCCGCCGGACGCGCTCACCCGGCTGCGCGGCGTCTACGAGGAGACCGGTGCGGACCTCGCGCTCGCCGTCTTCCCCACCCCGGACGCGCACCGGCTCGGCCCGGTCGTCCTGGGCGGGACGCCCGAGCGGTGGGTGCGCCGGGTGTTCGACAAGCCGGCCGAGCCGCCGGCCATGAACACCTGGGGCGCGGCGATCTGGGGTGACGCCTTCGCCGACCTCCTGCACGAGGGCCTGCGCGAGGACGGCGCGGACGAACCCGTGATCGGCCACTACTTCGACCGCGCGGTCAGGAACGGCCTGCGCGTCGCCGCCGTCGCCTTCGACGAGGGCTCGTTCCAGGACGTCGGCACCCCGCTCGGCGTCCGCCGGTCCGTCGAAGGCCCCACCCTGCTGGCGGTGAGCTCATGAGGCTCGTCTTCTTCGCCATGAGCAGCGCCGGGTACGGCGAGACGCTGATCGGCATGTCGCTGGCCCGCCAGCTCAAGCCGGCCGGCCACGAGACCTTCTTCATCATCGAGCCCATGTCGGAGAAGCTGCTGCGCGGCAGCGGGTTCCCCTACCTGGTGCTCGACCGTTCGATGGGCCGGTTCGCCACGCTGCTCGTGGACGACGCCATCGCCGGTTTCCGCCCCGACGCGATCGTGCTGTCGGACTACTTCACCTACTGCGGCGTGTTCCCCAAGCGCTACGGCCTGGACCCGTGGTTCATCGACAAGTACGGCCTGCCCATCATCCCGATCGACATCTGGGAGTGGGGGAACACCGAGTTCGCCGTCGACGTCTTCGACGGCAAGTCGATGTCGGTCAACCGCAGGATCATGGACCTGCCCGCCCACCTGCGGCCCGTCCCCGTCTGCCACCTGGACGACGGCCCGCAGATCTACCCCTTCCGGCTGTGGGAGGGCAACGAGCGGGTCGGCCGGCGCACGCGCGCGCACCTGCGCGAGACGTTCGGCATGACGCGGGACGACCGCATGGTGCTGCTGGCCGTGGCCGGCTGGCAGCAGGACAAGTACTCCGACGACAACGGCGACCGGATGGCCGAGCGGGTGCCGGAGCTGCTGGTCCACTATCTGCGGCAGACGCCGCCCACCACCCGCTTCGTGCTGGTCGGCAGCGTCCCGCCGACGCTGGAGGCGCTCGGCGACCGGGCCCACGTGATCCCCGCGTGCTCGCCGCAGCGGTTCAACGTGCTGCTGGGCTCGGTCGACCTGGTCCTGACGCTCAACCTCGGGGCCACCACCCTGGCCAGGGCGGTGCTCTCCGACATCCCCGGGCTGGTGCTCACCAACCGCTTCTCCGTGCCGGAGAAACCCGACATCGAACGCGTCGAGGCGGAGCTCGGCGGCATGTCAGAGGAGGTGCGGTCCTGGCTCTCGCGGACCCTGCCCCTCTACCCGTTCAGGATGTGGCCGCTGGGTTTCCACCGGTTCCTCGACCCGATCGTGGCCGACAACCCTTACCTGTCGACGTTCGCGCACGCCGAGCTGCTCGACGAGCCCGCCGTGCTGTCGGCACTGGACGGCGTGCTCTACGACCGGGAGGTCCAGGACGGCCTGTCGGAGAACCGGGCCGCGTACCTTTCGACGCTGGCCGCGCATCCCAGCACCCCCGAGGTCTTCGCCTCGGCCGCCAGGAGGTGGACATGAAACAACTGAGCATGCACATCACCGACCTGTGCAACGAGAAGTGCGGCTTCTGCGTCGTGGGCTCCCCGCTCGCGAAATCCGACAGCGTGGTCTACGGCGACCTGATCGGGTTCCTGCTGGAGAACGCAGGACAGGGCTACACCTCGGTCAACCTGCACGGCGGAGAGCCGACGATCCACCCCCGCCTGTTCGACCTGCTGCGCACCATCCAGTTGCTCAAGTACCCGCGCGTGGAGATCCAGACCAACGGGCGCAGGCTGAGGGACCCCGGCTTCACCACGCGTCTCGCCGAGCACGGGGTCGAGCTGTTCGTCGTCTCGCTGCACGGCTCCACCGCGGCGGTCCAGGACTGCCTGACCCAGACGCCCGGCGGCTTCGCCGAGACCATCGAGGGCATCCGCAACGCCAAGCGCGCGGGCATCGCCGTGCGGACCAACACCGTCATCACGCGGATGAACATGGGCCGCCTGATGGACATCTGCCGGCTCTGCGTCGACCTCGGGGTCGACCACGTCAACATCTCCAACCTGCACCCGGTGGGCAGCGGCTTCTTCGCGCTCGACATGCAGGCGCCGACCGTGGCCGAGACCCGCAAGTACCTGCTGCCGGTCATCGAGATGATGCTCGCCTCGCCGACGCGGCTGACGCTGGAGGGCTTCCCGCTCTGCGTGGTGGCCCCGCACTCCGACCTGGCCATCGAGGACGGCACCCGCGAGATCCGCATGATGTACCAGGGTGAGGTCCACGACGACTACGACGGCTTCATGGACGAGCAGATGCGCTCGTACGGGCCGCCCTGCGACGGCTGCTCCCTGCGGGCGGCCTGCGGCGGGGTCTACAACGAGTACGCCGAGCGCCGGGGCTGGCAGGAGTTCGGTCTGCGCGAGCCGTCCGCCATCGGCTGGTGAGCGCCGGATGACACAGCGCATCGCGATCTGGGCGGGGAGCAGCCTGCCGAACGCCGGTGACCGCCTGCTCGCCGCGGTCACCGAGGCCGAGCTGTCCCGCCGCCTGCCGGGCGCGACCTTCCAGCACTTCTGCCCGTGGAGCAACTCCGACCGGCCCACGCCCCTGTGGCTGGACCGGGAGGGCCGGTGGCCGGGCGCCGGGTCGTTCGACGCGGTCGTGATGGCCGGCGGCGTGTGGAGCGGCCCGCCGTTCCGTCACTCGATCATGCAGGTGTTCTGCCTCGGGCCGGCGCCGTGGGCGTTCGACCCGGGCGCGTGGGTGGCCTGGCACGGGGTCGGCCTGCAGGACGGCACCCCGCCGGCCGATCGCGACGTGTGGCGCGCGCACCTCGCGGCGACGCGGGAGCGGCTGGACCACCTGACCGTGCGCGGCGCGCAGGCCGCGGCCCGCATGGGAGGTGCGCCGGTCGTCCCCGACCCGTCCTTCGCGCTCACGCCGCTGCCCCCTCCGGCCCGGCGGCGGCGCCGCCGGCCGCTGATCGGCGTGGCGGTGGGCGCGCCCGGGGTGACCAGCCGGCTCATCGTCCAGCTCGTCGGCGGCGACCTCGCCCGCCGGTGCCCGCCCGACCCTGCGCTGTGCCTGCCTCCCGAGCAGGTGGCGGCCGAGATCTCCGATCCGGGCGCGCGGTCGGCGAGGTTCGGGTTCGTGACCGAGTTGGGCCTGACGCTCATCGAGCTCGCCGGCCGGGCCGACCTCTCGTTCATCACCGTGCCGAACATCTACGGCGACGACGAGACCGGCGCCCGGCTCGCCCGCCCGATCCCCGGGGCCGAGGTGCGCAGGCTGCCCTCCGCCGACGCCACCGAGCTGACCGCGGCGATGGCCGAGTGCGACCTGGTGCTGGTCTCGCGCTACCACAGCGCCATCCTGGCCATGCGCGCCGGAGTGCCGTTCGTCGCCGTCGACCCGTTCTGGAGCCCGATGAACGGGACGAGCAAGCTGCACGAGCTGACCTCCGAGCTCGGCATGGAGGACCGCTACTGGACCTACCGGCCGGACCACGCCTCGGCGGACCTGCTGGAGATCGCGGAACGGGCGCTCGCCGCCGGCGCGGCCGAGACGGCCGAGGTGTACCAGAGCATGCACGGCAGGGCGACGGCGGCCTTCGACCGGCTCGCCGCCGAGCTGCGGGCCGCCACGGCGGCGCGAGCGATCTCGGGGAAGGCGTCATGACCATGAAGGCCGCGCTCGTCTACTCCAACGACGACGGATTCTCCCTCGGCGTCGAGCTGATCAGGGCCACCGTGGCCGACCGGGTCTCCCCCGCCGAGGTGGAGCACCAGGTGTGGTTCCACGAGGACGTGGGCAGCCTCGCCGAGGACTACCTCGGGCACTACAACGCCTTCCTCGCGCGGTTGTTCGACTACCGCCCCGACGTGATCTCGTTCTCCGCCTTCGTGTGGAACCACGACGAGTTCGCCCGGATGGGACGCATGGTGCGCCGGCACCTGCCCGGCTGCCGCATCGTGTGGGGCGGCGCCCAGGCGAACTCCCGGCGGATGGCCGCCCACCTGCTGAACGAGTGCAGCTGGCTGGACTACGTGCTGCGCGGCGAGGCGGAGGACACCTACCCCGAGCTGCTGCGGACCCTGGCCGCCGACGGCGACCCGGCGTCCGTCGCCGGGCTCACCCGGCGGGTGGACGGCGAGCCCGTGCACAACGACGACCCGCCCGACGTCGACCTGTCCACGCTGCCGCTGGTGTTCACCAAGGACACGTTGCCCATCGAGCCGATCCTGCGCCGCCGGCCCGGCGCGGTGCTGGCGTACGAGACCGGCCGGGGATGCCGGCAGAAGTGCCGGTTCTGCCTCTACAGCGCGCCCAAACTGCGCGCGTTCCCGATGGAGCGGGTGGAGCGCGAACTCACCTACCTCCTTGAGGCCCGCATCCCCTTCCTGCGGATGTGCGACGCGCACCTCGGGATCTCCCGGCACCGGGCGATGGAGACGTTCGAGATCATCGCCGCGCACAACCACGGCACGGTCGTGGACGTCTACCCAGACGTCAAGCACGTCGACCTCGACTACATCCGCGCGATGAACCGCGCGGGATGCCGGGTGATCACGCTCGGCATCCAGTCGTCGGACACCGGCACGCTGCAGCTCGCGGCCCGCCGCTTCGACCGCCAGCGGTTCGCCGAGGTGGCCTCGCTCATCCGCCGCCACCACAACCACGCCCTGGCCGCCGACATCATCATCGGCATGCCGGGCGACAACGCCGAGAAGGTCCGCGAGAGCGTGCGCTTCGCCTTCGCCAGCGGGGTGGAGAAGGTGCATTTCGCGCCCTTGATGGCGTTCCCGGGAACCGACTACTTCGAGTACGCGGAGGAGTACGGGATCGAGTTCTTCGACTTCCAGCCGCCGCTCGTCGTGCGGTCCCGCGGGTTCGGCACCGAGGACTACCAGGCGGCGATGGTGTTCGCCCGGCGGGTCGAGGCGCTGCAGGAGGCCGCACCGACGCTGCTGCGCTGCATGGTCGCGGTCCCCGGCCTGGACGTGGCGGACTTCGCCGACCGCGTGGACCTGGCCGATCCCGCCGCCCACATCGAGGCGGAGACCTCGTCGTTCCCGCCCGACGAGCGGAGCCTGCTGCTCGACGGGCTCGCCTGGGACGAGGCCCTGCGGCTCCAGCGGGACGCGGCCGTCCCGGCGCCGCCGCGGCTGGCGGACGACGCGCTCGTCGAACGCGTCGCGCCGGAGGAGGTCCGCTGGTTCGACTACCCGGTCCACCTCCTGCTGCGCGACTTCACCCTCGCCTTCGGATCTCTCACCCGCGGCCGGCACGGCTACGTGTTCCCCGCGGGCGGCTCGGTGAGCTATGAGCTGACCGGTCCGCTGGCCGCCGCGTTCGAGGCGGCGGCCCCCGGCATCACCGTGGCGGAGTGGCGGGACAAGACGCGGGCCACGTCAGGGACTGAGCTGACCGTCCAGGTATGCGACGCGGCCTTCCGCGTCCTGTGCTCCGCCGGGGTGGTCGTGCCAGGCGGGGACGGCTGACTCCTGCCGGCGCAGGGATCTGTTCCGCGAGTCGACCTCGCGGGCCAGATCCCTGCGCGAGGCCATGCCGAGCTTGGCGAACACGCTGGACAGATGGGCCTGCACCGTGCGCGGCGAGACGAACAGCCGCTCGCCCACCTCCCGGTTGGTCAGCCCCTCGGAGGCGAGCAACGCGACCTGCCGCTCCGCCCTGGTCAACGCGGCCCAGCCGACTCCGTGGCCGCGCGGCCCCCGCCCGCGGCCCGCGTAGGCCACGGCCCGGCCCTCGTCCATGCCGGCGCCCTCGGCCCACGCCGAGGCGAACCCCTCGGCGCCGAGCGCGGCCCGCACGCCCTCCAGGTCGGACTCATGCCGCGGCGTCGCGGCCGGCGGCCGGCACAGCCCGAGCCGGTCGCGCAGTGACTGGGCGGCGCCGAACAGCCGCGCGGCGCGCGCGTGGCCGCGCTGCTCGGCGAGGACGCCGGCGACCGCCTCCAGCGAGTCGGCCGTCTGCGCCCGCAGGCCCATGTCGGCGGCGGTCTTGAGCGCCTGGTAGTGCGTGGCGGCGGCGCGGCCGGGGTCGCTGTCGCGGGTGGCGCGCCCGAGGGTGTGCAGGCACCACCACATGAGCGGCCGGTCGGCGCTCTCGCGGGCGCGGGCCAGGGCCTCCTCCGCGAAGGTGATCGCGAGCGGGCCGCCGCCCTCGGCGCCGAGGACCGCGCCGCCGAGCCCCGCGAGGCCCATCGCGGCGAACCGGGCGGCGGTGCGCGTGCCGAGCTCGGCGACCTCGGAGAACGCCTCTCTGGCCGCCTCGTACTCCCCCACGTCGAGCAGCATCCTGCCGAGCGCGTCGAGGCAGTCGCCGAGCAGCGGCGGCGATCCGACGGCGCGGGCGATCTCGACCGCCTCGACGAGCCGCTCCCTCGCCTGGCCGTACCGGCCGCGGCAGGCGGCCACCTGGCCGAGCCCGCGCAGCGCCACGGCCCTGCCCCACACGTCGCCCATCTTCCGCGACACGGCGAGGCCCTGGTCGAGCGCGCGCTCGGCTTCGCCGTACGCGCCCTGGTAGAGGGCCACCCTGGCCATCGCGAGCAGGCCGGTGCCGAGGCTCAGCTCCGAGTCGTACCTGCGGCCGATCGAGACGCACCGTTCCAGGGCCGCGCGGGCCCCCGCCAGGTCCCCGGCGGCCAGCCGCGCGTAACCGAGCAGCGCCAGGGGGACCCCGGCCCACGCCCGGCCCTCCGGGCCGGGGCCGGGGGTCGTGATCTCGGCGAGCGTGCGGGAGGCGGAGGCCGGCTCGCTCATCGTCTTCACCGCCGCCAGCACCGCCAGCGCCCGCCGCTGCCCCGCCTCGTCCGCGGCGGCCGCGAACAGGTCCAGCGCCCGGCGGCAGGCGGCCATCGCCTCGGCGAACTCGCCGAGCGCGTACGACAGCACCGCCGTGCTCAGCGTCGTGGCCGCCACCACCCGGTCGGGAAGCGGGACGGGCGCCGAGCCGCCCGCCTCCGCGAGCGAGGCGAGCCAGCCGCGTCCCTCGCGCAGCCGTCCCCGCACGACCCAGTACGTCTCAAGCGCGCCGGCCAGCCGGGCTCCGACCAGCAGGGGGCCGCCGGAGACGCACCAGCGCAGGACCGCGCGCATGTTGGCGTAGCCGGCCTCGACGCGGTCGAAGTGCGGCGCCGCCGCGCCGCTGGTGACGGCCTCCGCCGCGCGTTCGGCGAGCCTCGCGTAGTACTCGGCGTGGCGGAGCCGCACGGCCTCGGCCTCGGCGGCGGGCATCCCCTGCCCGGCGTGGCGGCGGACGACCCACAGCAGCCGGTAGCCGGTGACGACGCCGGTGGTGTCGCACTCGACCAGGGACCTGGACACCAGCCGTGCGAGCAGGTCCACGACCCGGTCGGAGGTGATCTCACCGCCGGAGCACACCCATTCCACGTCGTCGATGACGAAGCCGTCCTCGAACACCGAGAGCCTGCGCAGCAGCAGTTGCTCGTCGCCCGACAGCAGCTCGCGGCTCCAGTCCAGCGCCGCCCGCAGAGACCTGTGCCGCGCGTGCGCCACGCGGCTGCCGCCGGACAGCAGTTGGAGCGGGTCGTCCAGCCGCTCGGCGATCTGCCCGGGCGACAGCATCACGGCCCGGGCGGCGGCGAGCTCGACGGCCAGCGGGAGCCCGTCGAGGCGTCGGCAGATTTGCTCGATCGCGGCCTGGGCCCCGGGAGCGGCCGGCCGTCCCTGTGCCGCCACGCGCTCGGCGAACAGCGCGGCGGCCTGCGCCACCGTCAGCGGGGCGAGGCGGCAGGTGAGCTCCCCGGGGACGCCCAGCGACTCCGTGCTCGTGGCGAGCACGGCGAGCGCCGGATGCTCGCGGAGGAGCGCCGAGACGATCATGGCGCACTTCTCGGCGAGGTGCTCGCAGGTGTCCAGGACCAGCAGCGCCGGCCCGTCGCCGGGGGTGACGCCGTCCAGGTCGTCGTGGCCGCCGGCCAGGTCGGCGAACCACACGCCTCCCGGGTAGGCATCGCCCCACGCGCGGATGTACGCCTGCGCCAGCCGGGTCTTGCCGACGCCCGGCGCGCCGGTCAGCGTGACCAGCCGGCCGGGGGCGAGGAGGTCGCGCAGGCTCGCGAGTTCGGCGTCCCTGCCGACGAGGTCGCCGGCCCCGTCGCGGGGCGCCCCGCCCCCCATCGCCGGACCACCCGCCACCGCCGAGCCATCCGCCGCCGCCTGCCTATCAGCCACCGCCTGCCCGTCAGCCACCGCTAGCCCACCAGCCGCCGCTTGAACGACCACAGCGCGAGCGCGCCCGTGGTGAGCGTTCCCGCGACGAGCACCGCGAGCACGACCGGCAGGGGCATGTGCGGCACCCCGGGGGTCAGCGCGGCGCGCAGCGCCTCGCTGACGTAGATGAGCGGGTTGACCAGCACGCCGATCTGCAGCCACCGCAGCGGCTCGAGCGCCGCCCACGGGTAGTACACGCAGCCGAGCATCATCATCGGCACGATGAAGATCGCGAAGATGGTGCTGAGCTGCTGGGGCGGCAGCAGCGTCCCGATGAGCAGGCCGATGCAGGACGTGAGCAGGCTGGACAGCACGAGCACGGCGGCGAGCAGCGGCCAGCCGCTGAAGTCGATCTCCGGAACCTCTCCGGGGCCGTGGATGAGCAGCACCGCCGGGAACACCACCAGGCCGGCCACCAGCCCCTGGACCGCGCCGAAGACGATCTTCTCCACCGCCACCGCCCAGACCGGGATGGGGGCGAGCACCCTGTCGTCGATCTCCCTGGTGTAGGAGAGTTCCATGACCAGCGGGGTCGTCACGGCGAAGATGCCCTGGATGACGATGCCCGAGGCCACCAGGCCCGGCACGAGGATGGTGGCGAACGCCTGGGGCCGGTCGCCCGCGGCGAACGCCTGTCCGGCGCCGAAGCCGATGCGCGGCAGCACCACGGCGAAGACGAAGATGAGCAGCACGGGCTGGATCACGGTGCGGGCCACGAAGGAGAACAGGTCGCGCCGCATCACCCGCAGGTCCCTGGCCAGCAGCGCGGCGAAGGTGTGCCCGTAGCCGCGCCGCGCGCCGGCGGCCGGCGCGGCCGCGGGGGGTGCGATGGTCGATGCCGTCATTCTCGGTACTCCCGCCCGGTCAGAGTGAGGAACACGGTCTCAAGGCTGGGGCGGACGACCCGTACGTCGGTGAGCGACAGCCCGGCGTCCGGACCGACCAGCACCAGGGCGGCGAGTATGCTCTCGGGCACCCTGGTGAAGGCGCGCAGGCTCGTCCCCGACGCCTCGGCGCTCAGGACCCCGTCCATCTGGCGGACCTGCGCGACGATCTTCTCGGCGTCGCCGTCGTAGGTCAGGGCCAGCACCGTCTCTGGGCCGCCCTCCGCCTTCAGCTCCTCCAGCGCGCCGCACGCGAGGACGGCGCCGTGGTCGATGACGGCGATCCGGTCGCAGAGCGACTCGGCCTCCTCCATGTAGTGGGTCGACAGCACGATCGTGTGGCCGTCCGCGCGCATCCGGCGCAGGACGTCCCAGAGGTTCACCCGGGTCTGCGGGTCGAGCCCCGAGGTCGGCTCGTCGAGGAACAGCACGTCGGGACGGTGCATCAGCGCCCGGGCGATCATCACGCGCTGCGCCTGGCCCCCCGACATCTCGGTGACCTTCGCCCCGGCGCGGGCCTCCAGGCTGAACAGCTCCAGCAGTTCCAGCGCCCGCCGCCTGGCCTCGCGCACCGAAAGCCCGGCGTAGCGCCCGCGGAACTCCAGGTTCTCCAGCGCGGTCAGCTGCCGGTCCAGGTTGTTGTACTGCGGCACGACGCCGATGCGCCGCTTGACCGCCAGAGGGTCGCGCACCACGTCCGCCCCGCAGACCGTGGCCACGCCGCCGGACGGCAGGATTCGCGTGGTCAGCATGCCGATGGTCGTCGACTTCCCCGCCCCGTTCGGCCCGAGCAGCCCGAACAGCTCCCCCCTCCGCACCTCCAGGCGGAGGCCGGTCACCGCCTCGGTCACCCCGGAGGAGGTGACGTAGGTCTTTCGCAGGTCGCTGGTCTCCACCGCGATGTCCGCCATAGACGCACCCCTTCGAACGTGACGTCATTGTGGGCGGGGGCGGCTAAAACGCGGTTCACTCACGGTTGGATATCGGTATGTTCTGCGCGCACAAGCGGCGCTATACCGGCGCAGAACCGTTGGTTAACCGGGCCCGGTGAGACTTCCCTCGAAGAGGGGGCTCGATGACATTCCCCAGCACCGCGGGCGCGGATCCGGGAACCGCCTCGCCGCCGCTCACCTGGCGGCTCGGCGCCGAGGACGACATCGCGGTCTCGGCGGCGGACGACTTCACGGTCACCCCGGAATGGGCGTGGGGGGACGCCACCGGACGCGGGGTCCGCGTCTGCGTCGTGGACAGCGGCGTCGACCACGCCCACCCCTTGGTGGCCCCGGTGCACGGGTCCTACGCCGTCGTGCGGGGCGACGACGGCCGCTCGGTCGTCAGGGAGAGCGAGGGCGGCGACGCCTGCGGGCACGGCACCGCCTGCGCCGGGATCATCCGCTCGATCGCCCCCGAGTGCGAGCTGTACAGCGTCCAGGTGCTGGGGGGCAAGTTCTCCGGCACGGGAGAGGCGTTCGTCACGGGCCTGCGCTGGGCCGTCGAGCAGGGCTTCGACGTGGTGAGCCTCAGCCTGTCCACCAACCGCAGGCACCTGGCCGAGCCACTGCGCGAACTCGGCGACCTGGCCTACTTCCGCAAGACCGTGCTGGTGGCCGCCGCGCACAACCTGCCGGTCGAGAGCTTCCCCTGGCGGTTCTCCTCGGTCGTCTCCGTCGGCAGCCACACGCGGGGCGATCCGGGTCTGATCCTCTACAACCCCCGGCCTCCCGTGGAGTTCTTCGCCCACGGCGCGGACGTGGAGGTGGCCTGGCCGGGCGGCGGGCGCACGAGGTGCACCGGGAACAGCTTCGCGACGCCCCACGTCGCGGGCTACTGCGCGCTGATCCTGGGCAAGCATCCGGGCCTCACCCCCTTCCAGGTCAAGACCGTCCTCTACCTGACCGCGCAGAACGTGAAAGAGGCCTTGTGAACGGAAACAGCGAGGTCGTGGCGGCCGTCTCGGCGGCCGTGGCCGACTCCGACCGGGACCATCGCACGCTTCTCCAGTCGATCGTCGACACCGCGCGCGCGATCTTCGGGGCCGGCGCGAGCTCGATCTTCCTGGTGGACCAGGAGCACGAGGACCTGGTCTTCGAGGCCGTCTCGGGCCGGGGCGAGGAGTTCCTCGTCGGCCGGCGCTTCCCCGCCACCAGGGGGATCGCCGGATGGGTGCTGAACGCCAGGGACGCGATCATCGTCGAGGACCTGTCGACGAGCACCGTGTTCGCCCGCGACATCGCCGAGTCGACCTCGTACGTCCCCGAGGCGCTGATGGCCGTCGCGCTGGTGCACGAGGACGAGGCGCTCGGCGTGCTGGAAGTGCTGGACCCCGACCCCCGGACGCGGGCGGGCATCCACGAGCTGACGCTCTTCGCGGCGCAGGCGTCGGTGGCGCTGCGCATCGTCCAGCGCAGCCGCCACGCCCGGCGGATCCTGGACGGCGCGGACGGCGAGTTCGGCGACGTCGTCTCCATCGTCGCCGCCCTGGCCAACGGCAGCGAGAGCCGCCGAGCGGCCGGCCTCCGCCTGCTCGGCTCCCTCCACGACCTCCTGGCCGACAACGGGGACCCGTCGTCCAACTGACGCCGCGAATGCCGCCGCAACGGTGCGCGCGCGTCTGTGCCCTCAACTGATGAGCAGGGCGAAGCTGTCGAGCATGGCGGTGAGGCCGAGGTCGAAGTGGCCGTCGGCGCCCGCCTCGTCGGCGCTGCGGGCGAGCAGGTTGTACTCCGGTGACTCCGGCGCCGGCTTCCCGCTGCGCCCTTCGCCGCCGAGTTGGAGCACGGCCAGGGTGAGAGCGTGGCCGATGGTGAACTCCCGCAGACAGCGCAGGACACGCAGGGCGTCGCCGGGGGTGAAGCCCGCCTCGGTCATCAGTGTGATCATTCGGTTGCCGGTCTCGATGGCGGCCGGGGAGCGGACCGGGCGGGTGGCGAAGATGGTCACCGCGTGCGGGTGGGCGAGCAGCGTGTCCCGCAGGCGGCGGATGTACTGCTCGGCCAGATCACGCCAGGGCCCCTCCCAGGGCAGCGTCTCGACGTCGAGTTCGACGAAGAGTGTGTCCGCGATGCCGTCGAACAGGGCCTCTTGGTCGGTGAAGTACCGGTAGACGGCCATCGGGTCGACGCCGAGTCCGGCGCCGAGCTTGCGCATGGAGAACTTGTCCCGCCCGATGTCGTCGACGAGCGCGAGGGCCATGGCTGCGATGTACTCGCGGCTCAGCGTCGGTCTGGTCGGCGCGACCGGCCGCGGCCGGCGGGGGCGTTCGTCGTTGATCATGTGTCCAGGAGCTCGGTCAGGCGGCGGGCGAATTCCTCGGGGTGCTGCTGGTATGCGGTGTGCCCGCCCGGAAACTCCACGCAGGGCACGCCCAGTTTCTCACCCAGGACGTGCGCGGGCCGGTGGTAGGGGCGGCCCACGCTGTCCCGGCCGGTGGCCGGCCACCAGCGTACCCCGGCCGATCTCAGGGCCGATCCCAGCGCCGCGAGGTCGGGGTCGTAGTCGTAGCAGTACGCGGGCAGCTCGCGGCGGAAGAGGATGTCGGCGTTGCCCAGGAGGCGCTGCATGCCCCCCGGTGGACGCCCGGTCAGCCGTCGCGACATCGCGCCGAAGACCAGCATGGCCCGCATCATCGAGGCCAGTACCGCCCGGCCGGTGCGGGTCTGGAACGACCGGGGCGGTCTGGGCATGGTCATCGCCGCGAAGGCGACGAACCCGCGCAGCGGTCCCTCGGTGTCCGCGATCCGGCGCAGCTCGTCCAGTTCCCGCCGCTCCGGGCCGTCCGGCAGGATCTGCACCAGCGGCGGCTCGTGCACGACCGCGCTCAGCAACCGGTCGCCGTGCCCGGCCAGGACCTCCAGCGCGATGATCGCGCCGCCGCTGCTGCCGAAGACATGGGCCCGCTCGATCCCGTGCCGGTCCAGCACGGCCACCACGTCGGCCGCCTGATCGGCGACGGCGATCGGGGCGGACTCGTCGTCGAGAGGGCTGCGGGAGTTCCCGCGCCGGTCGTAGGTGATCACGGTGAATCGCCTCGCCAGCAGTGGGACGACCTCGGCGTACATCTCGGCGTCACCGCCACCACCGGGGATCAGCACCAGTGCCGGACCCGTGCCCGTCATCTCGGTGTGCAACCGCGCCCCGGCGACCCGAATGCTGTCTACGTTGTAGTCCACGTCTACAGTGTAGGTCATGATGAAGTCCGACATCGGCCAACACAGGGATACCGGCAGGTTGGCGACCCTCGGGATGGCAGGGGTTCTCGTGTTCGTGGTGCTGGTCGCGGTCCTGCACCTCGTCGATCCCGGCCGAGACCCGATCAGCATCACCGTCAGCGAGTACGTCCTCGGGCCGCACGGCTGGCTGCTCGGCTTCGCCGCCCTGGCGTTCGGCCTGGGCACGCTCGCCATCGCGATGGCGGTCGCCGCGGCACTGCCTTCACCGCGGCCGCGCGCGGGCCTCGCGGCGCTCGTCATCGCCGGGCTCGGCATGGTGGCGGTCGGCGCGTTCCCGACCGACCCCATCGACCCCGCCGACCCGCGGTTCGTCACCACCGCCGGCGCGATCCACGCCGCGGCGGGCATCCTGTCGTTCACCTGCCTCGCCCTCGCCGCACCGCTGCTCACCAAGCCGGTCGCCACGGCGACGAACACGCCACGGTTGCGGCGGCTCGCGATCCTGCCGCCGACCGGCTACCTGCTCTTCTGGGCGACAGGAATCCTCGACAACGAACTCGGCGGCCTGCTCGCCAGCCGCTCCGCCACCGGCCTCGGCGAGCGGCTCATGGCCGCGGCGTTCATCGCCTGGCTCCTCGCGGTCGCCGTCGCCGTCCGCCGCGCCACCGCTCGGGAGCCGCTGGCATGACGCGCACCAAACTCCTGCTCATGGCCGGCCTCGGACCGGCGCTGTACGTCGTCGTGCTGCTGCTCGACAGCCTCACCCGGCCCGGCTTGTGCTCGCCACCCGCTTCGCCGCCGACCACCAACGGGCCTGGATGTGGTACTCGATCACCAGCGCGGCCCTGGCCATGACCACGCTGCTGATGGCGGTCGCCCAGTACGACGCCGACACCCAGACCGGCAGCTACCACGGCCTGTGGCAACGCATCAGCATCACCATCGGGTTCGGCTACTTCTCCGTCCTCGCCGCGCGCCTGCTCCGACGGCACAGGCGCCCGTCGATCTCACCGCCATCCTGACCGCACGTGCTGCCCGGCCCCTCGTGGGCCGGACGGGCGGCCCGTGCCCCGAGCCGCCCCCGGGGAGTGAGGCGGCTCGGGTCGGTGGTCGGCGGCTACGCCCAGGGCTGGGTGAGGACCCAGCTCACGTCGTCGGCCCAGGAGGTGGTCATGTCGAAGTTGTGCGAGCCGCCGTTGCTGGCGATGTAGACGGTGTCGTAGTAGTGGCGGATGAACCGGTCGGGAAAGTTGTAGGAGGCGAACGAGGTGCCCTGGCCCTTCTTGCCGGCCTGCGGGCAGAAGGTGGCGTCCGCGGCGAACTGCGAGCTGCCGTCGTTGTGCTGCCGGTACACCACGTAGTCGTAGTGCCGCAGGTAGTCGCCGGAGTAGTTCTTCGACTCGAACGACACGCACGAACTGTTCGCCAGGCCGCTGCGGACGATCCAGGTGGCGTCGTTCCTGTCGACGGACGGGTTGGACCCGGCGATCACCGAGGTGACGGCCTTGTCGTTGTAGTGGCGGATGTAGCGGTCGGTGCAGCAGGCCGTCATCGCGCGCAGCGAGATCGACGAGCCGGGGGTGAGCGTCCCGCCGCCCAGCGTCGAGTATCCGGCGGCGGCGATGCCGGCCTGCACGGCGTTCTCGGTCGCGTCCGACGGATAGCCGGAGGTCATCACGCCCTCGTAGAAGGTGCCCGCGGCGCTGATGCTGTTGTCGCCGCCGATGCCGAGGATGATGGCCCCTTCCTTCCTCATCGGGTTGTAGCCGGAGACGTTGGGACGCGGCCCGTTGTAGAAGGTCGACAGGCCGCCCGACTGCGCGTTGCCGCCCCGGATGGCCCAGTGGTTGGGCTCGCCCTTGACGATGGCGGTCAGGAACCGGTGGGCGATGCTCGGGTCGCCGCCGTTGTACCTCTGGTTCACCCCGGAGAACAGGCCGTTCTCCAGGTCGGCCATGATCCAGGGACCGTTGCCCGAGCCGTAGCCCCAGTACTTGCTGTCGCCGAAGTAGATGGCCTCCATGGTGCCGTTGCCGTTGTTGCGGCTGTTGGTCTCGGCGTTGCCGTAGTCGAAGCAGCAGCCGTTGTTGTAGTGCGTGCCGTCGAACACGGCGTACATGCCCTCCGGCTGGTCGCCCCTGGCGACGCCGTTGGTGCTGTTGTCGCGGTATCCGACGCCGGGGGTCACGAAGACGCCGTAGGCCTTGCGGCCGCCGACCATGATCGGCGCCGAGGTCGCGTTCGCGGGCTTGTCGTACCCGCCCGAGGCCGGCCCGGAGAAGTCGCCGGGGGGCGCCGGGGTGAGATGGTTGCCCCGGCCGGACTGGTCGTAGATGACGCTGATGACGCATGTCGTGCCGGAACAGAAGGAGTCCTGCGCGCCGGAGTCGGCGACCCCGCCCGCGCCCAGCACGCCGATGTTGCGGGTGGCGTTGTCCGAGGAACGGCGCACCTGGTACAGCGAGCCGCTGTAGGCGCCGTACAGCGCACGGGTCGTGCTGTGCGCCGCGACGCACGGCGTGCCGCCCGAGGCGTAGATGTCACACGACAGCGACGCGGCGGCCTGCGACGGCGTGGAGACGCCGCCCAGCAGGCCGGCGGCGAGCGCGACGACCGCGCCCACGGACAGCAGCGCCTTCTTCGCATGCCGCAACTGCGACCGAACGAGCATCATTGACCTCTGCTTTTCAGGGGGTGGCGCGAATGCCGGAGTCACCAGGCACGTTTCGCCGGGCCGAGGTACGAATGATCGCCACGCGACCATGCGCCGGACGATATGCCTGCCGCACCGGGGCATCGCGGGAGGGACAGAAGAGAAAGCATGCTGTTAGCGCTAACAACGATCGGGGCATCAAAGTCGCTCATCCGGCATGACGGCGTGTGCCGGTACGGCGGAGTCAATACGACCCCGCGACCGCCGTCAACGACCGGGAGGTCCAGCGCCGCGCACCCTCGGTTCCTCCGGCGCGCTGAGCTGCTCTGATCGGAGGCGGTCGCCGCTTCGTCCGGCCCGCGGGAACGAACGTTTCATCGGCGCGCGGAAGGCGGGGGCTGCTCCCGCCGGTCCGCCGTCACGACGTTCGCCCGGCCACCACGCAGGACCGGCGGATCCGCGGGCGGCGGGCTCCGGGTCACGTCCACCAGTCGCCGACGACCTCGACGTCCTCGGCGGCGAGGGCGTCGTGCCACACCGGATCGCGCAGCAGCCGCGCCTCCCAGGCCCGCACGACGCCGTCCGGTCCCGCGACCGCGTCCTGCCGGGACGGGTGCAGGAACAACTCGCTCGTCCCCTCGGGCAGGTCCGCGAGCCTGCGGAGGTAGTCATCGCGTAGCCGCTCGTAGCAGCCGAGCTCGTCCGCCGTGCGCCGGTTGGTCGCGATCGTCTGCGGGATGGGCACGCCGAGCGCGTCGGCGAGGGCGACGGCGCGTTCGTGCGCGGCCGCGAGCGGCGGCGGAAGCGGCGCGCCGACGTACGGCTGCGGGTCACGGGGCAGCCGGAAGGCGAAGCCGTGGCCCGCGCACCACTCGATCGTCTGGCCGAGCCACGATCGGCCGTGCAGGCCGTAGAGGGTGCCGGCGTGGGAGTCCGCCGCCTGGGGCGCGAGGCCCCGGTCGCGCATCCACCGCAGCTGCGCCTCCGCCTCGCGCATGACGTCGCCGGCCTCGCCGCGGGCGCCGAGAACGAACGGATCGTCGCTGAGCGTCCCGTCCGGATCGGCGACGCTCGCCGCGCCGCCGAGCGGCCGCCAGCGCGGCAGCCCGCGCTCGCTCGTGAGCGTCACGTGCAGCCGCGGCACGACGCCGAGCCGGCGTACCTGACCGGCGGCCCGCTCGGCCGCGGGTGAGACGGGGATGAGCGTCGTCGCGCTGACCTGCCCCGCGGCCAGCAGCGCGACGACGACCTCCGTGGTCCCCGGCTCACGGCCGAGGTCGTCCGCCGTGATCACGACGCGGCGGGTCATCGGGTGCCCTCCACGGCTGACTCGTCCCTTGGACCGGCGGGCGGCGGCTCGGCAGGACCGGCGGTCGTGGGCGGCGGCTCGATCGGGACCGAGATGAACCGTGCCGCGACCGCGCCGGCCGCCGTCAGCGCGAACGGGTACACGCACAGGTACACCCGGAACGCGAGCCCGGTGCTGGTACCGGGATCGTCGCCGGAGTTGTAGCCGAAGAGCACGCCGAGCGAGGTGAGCGCCAGTCCCGTCACGATCCCGTTGAGCCGGCCGAAGAAGCCGAACGCGGACAGGAACAGCCCTTCGCGGTGCTCTCCGTTGCGCCTCGCGTCGGCGTCGAGCACGCGCGCGACGATGAGGTCGTTCGTCGCGAGCATTCCCGACCACCCGGCTCCGACGAGCACCCCCGCGGCGATCGCCGTGACCAGGTCGGTGGCGAAGAACAGGGCCGCGAAGCCGGCCGCGAGGACCGCGAAGGCGAGCCGCCAGGCCCGCAGGGCGCCGCGGCGCGCGACGACGCGCGTCCACACCGCAAGGCCGCCCGCCGAGACGAGGATGACGACGCCCTGGAGGAAGAGGGCGTTCCCGACCGGCAGCCCGAGCGAATACCGCACGTACAGCTGGACGCCCGACAGGACCAGCGCCATGGCGATCCCGTAACAGGCGCCGGTGAGCCCGACCGTCCAGAACAGCGGCTCGCGCACGATCGACCACAGGCTGCGCAGCAGCGGCGGCCGCTCACGGGTGGAGTAGCGGGGATTCTCGCGCGCGCCGAGCGCCATGAACACGATCACGGCGAGCGCGATGACGCCGTAGATGACCGCCGTGGTCTGGAAGCCCTCCGTGGACTCCTCGGTGCCGAACACCCCGGTCGTGAGCAACGGGGTGACCGCGAGCGAGATCACCAGGGCCAGCAGCTGGAAGCCCTGGCGCAGGCCGTTGGCGACGGCGCGATCGCGCTCCCGGGGGTAGAGCTCGGGGAGCAGCGCGCCGTAGTTCGCGTTGAGCATCGAGTCGAATGCCTCGCACAGGATCGCGAACACCGCGAACCAGAGCACCAGGCCGGCCCCCCGCAGCGAGGCCGGCGCGGAGAAGAACGCGATCATGCAGGCCGCGAGCATCGGCGCGCCGACCAGCAACCACGGCCGGCGCCGGCCGAACCGGCTTCGCGTGCGGTCCGAGAGGTGACCGAGCAGCGGGTTGTCGATCGCGTCGATGACCGCGTAGATCACCATCACCACGCCGTACGCGCGGACGTCGAGCCCGAGGATGTCGACGTAGTAGATGATCATCGACCCCTTGATCATGCTGATCGGGATCGAGGTGCCGAACATCCCGATGGCGTACCGCCAGGGGGGAGTCCGCTCCGGGATGGAGCCTGTACCGGAATCGGTCACGCGATCACCCTCCTCGCCGCCGCCGGCGCCGCGTGCGCCGCCTCACCCCCGCACTTGAAGGAGAACGGTAGGTGAAGCGGACCGCTCGCGATACCCCCGAGAACGGCGCGAAGGCCCATTCGCCGGTAACCGATGACGGTGTCCCGGCGCCGTCCGCACAGGAGGAGCCTCGTGACGGCCCCCGCACATGACGCGGCGGGCTCGGTGGTGTGCCGAGCCCGCCGGTCGGGTTCCGTCCGGTCCTGATCGCAGGGGCCGTGTCGACGTTCAGTGGTTACGGCGTGTGCCTCGTACGCCGTGAACGTCGGCGCCGCGCGGGATGGGACGGGTCAGGTGGTCAGCGCTGCAGGGTGAGCACGCCGGGACGGTAGGGCAGCAGGCCGTAGTCCACACCATTGGAGCTGGGGCTGCGGCCCTGGTAGAGCAGTTGCAGGTTGCAGGGGTCGACCGTCTTGGTCTGGTCGGGGTTGCTGCGGACCAGGTCACCGTGGCTGATGTCGTTGGTCCAGGTGGCGCCGCTGTTGGCCTTGCCGGCGAACGGGTTGCTCTCGCTGGTGGCCTGCGGGGTCCACGAGCCGCTGAGGCTGGTGGCGGTGAAGGAGCGGAAGTAGCGCCCCTGCGAGCCGATCGCCTCGACGATCATGAGGTACTTGTTCTGGCCCTGGAGCTTGTACACCTCGACGCCCTCGAACAGGTTGTTGGTCGAGTCGCTCATGATCTGGGTGTAGTTGGAGCCGAAGCTGCCGGGGAAGTTGCCGATCGGCATGCTGGAGCGGTAGATCTTGCCGTTGTCGCCGGCGAAGAACAGGTACATGTTCTGGTCGTCGCCGATGAGGGTCTGGTCGATCGGCCCGGTGCCGGAGCCGGAGATGCTCGCGGTGGACAGGGTCTGGGGCGAGGACCAGCCGTTGGCGTTGGTGGGGTCGCTGGAGGTGCGGTAGGTGAAGGCGGTGCCGCCCCACTGGTAGGCCAGCACCCAGATGTTCTTGGGCGCGAAGTAGAACAGCGTGGGCGCCACGGTGCCGGAGTTCATGGTGTTCTGGCTGGCCGAGGCCATGTCCGACCAGTTGGTGAAGGTGCCGAAGTTCATCGAGCCCCAGCTGGACCCGAAGTCGTGCGTGGTGCCGTACACCAGGTGCTTGCCGTTGTAGACGACGTTGGTGAAGTCCTTCAGCGACACCCAGCCCGACTTGGGGTTGGCCAGCGAACCCGTCGAGGTCCACCGGTAGGTCGACGGCAGGTCACAGAAACCGCCGGTCGGCGTCGGAGTCGGAGTCGGGGTCACCGTCGGGGTGGGCGTGGGGGTGCTGGTGTCGCCGCCGTTCCAGGTCCACCTCTGGTTGGTGCCGCCGTGGCAGGAGTAGAGCTGGATCAGGGTGCCGTTGGCGGTGCCCTGGCCTACGGCGTCCAGGCACAGCCCGGACTGCACGCCGGTGATGGAGCCGTTGGAGTTGTACCGCCACTGCTGGTTGGTGCCGCCGTGGCAGGAGTAGATCTGGACCTTGGCGCCGTTGCCGGTGCCGCCGGCGTCCAGGCACTTGTTGCCGTAGACCCTGATCTCACCGGACGAGGTGGCGGTCCAGGTCTGGTTGTCCTGCCCGTTGCAGTCCCACAACGCCACCTGGGTGCCGTCGGTGGTGGAGCGGTTGGGCACGTCCACGCAACGGCCCGAGCCGACGCCCTTGATCTCGCCGCTGCCGCCACCGGGGTTCGTGGGAGTCGGCGTCGGTGTGGGATCGGGGCCGGTGGGAGTCGGCGTGGGGGTGGGGTTGGGAGTGGCGCTGTTCAGCGCGTTGAGGACGGAGTTGTAGGCGGCCTTCTTGTTGCCGTTGCCGTCGAACAGCAGCGCGCTGGCGCCGGAGCCGAGCCAGGAGTCGGTGTCGCGCACGCCCCAGACGGTGATGCCGACGCAGCGGGCCACCGCCAGGCAGTCGTTGGTCACGGCCTGGTAGGTGCTGGCCGAGCCGCCCTGGATGTCCAGCTCGGTGATGGCCACGTCCACGCCGAGGGCGGCGAAGCTGGAGATGGTGGTGCGGTAGTTGGAGTTGTAGGGGCTGTTGCCGTTGAAGTGGCTCTGCAGGCCGACGCAGTCGATCGGGACGCCGCGCTGCTTGAAGTCGCGGACCATGTTGTAGACGCCCTGGGTCTTGGCCCAGGACCAGTTGTCGATGTTGTAGTCGTTGTAGCAGAGCTTGGCGGCCGGGTCGGCGTTGCGGGCGGTGCGGAAGGCGACTTCGATCCAGTCGTTGCCGGTGCGCTGGAGGTTGGAGTCGCGGCGGCCGCCGGAGTTGCCGTCGGCGAAGGCCTCGTTGACGACGTCCCAGTAGGCGATCTTGCCCTTGTAGTGGCCCATGACGCCGTTGATGTGGTTGATCATCGCCTGGCGCAGGTTGTTGCCCGACATGCCCTGCATCCAGCCGGGCTGCTGGTTGTGCCAGGCCAGGGTGTGCCCGCGCACCCGCTTGCCGTTCTGCACCGCCCAGTTGTAGACCCGGTCACCGGCGCTGAAGTTGAACTGGTTCTGGTTCGGCTCGGTGGCGTCGATCTTCATCTCGTTCTCGGCCGTCACCATGTTGAACTCACGGTTCGCGATGGTGGTGTACGCCGAGTCGCCGAGCCTGCTCGTGCTGATCGCGGTGCCGAAGTACCGACCGCTCTGCGCCGCCGCCGCGCCAAGCGTGCTCTCGGCCGCGCCGGCGGTACCCGGCAGTGTCAGCACCGTGACCGTGCTGAGCACGCCGACGGCGCCCGCGAGCACGGTCCGCAGACCGCGGCGAGATCGCCGGGTCAAGGGTGGGGGTATGGCGTTCGTGCCCATGCCTGAGCCTCCATAAAGGAATAAGGAAAGCGAGAAAAGAGCCGGAAGACGCGGAGACCTCCCGCGGGGTCGACGCCGCGTCCCAAGCACCGGGAACGCACACCACCAAGGCGTCGCAGAAGACGGTCCCTGCCCCGCACCACCGGTTGACAGGAGCGGACCGCCTCGAGAGCTTAGTGTGGAAACATTCCCGAAACGTGTCAAGGCTGCATAAATGTTTCGGGGTCCCTGCGGGGTGCGGACGCCGCTTCGCCCGGCATGAACACCCGTTCGCCCGGCATGAACGCCCGCGCATACTCCGGTGCCCGTCCCGGGCCTATGAACCGTCGCGGCGGCTCGTTTCACCGGGAGTTCCTCGGCGATCCTCATCACGCCGGGCGAACCGCGTCATGCGTGAAATTTTCATCACAACGCATTAACCGATCGGTGCGGCGGCCATCGATAACACCAGATGAGCGGCCCTGTCGTCCTCGCGTGTCCGCAGTGCCCCGCGCCCGGGATCCTTGACAGCGCCTCCGCGCCTCAGGTTTGCTCCGCCCACCACCACCGCCATCCAGTCGACAGCGCAGGAAACACGACAGATAGGAAAGTTAGCGCTAACAATTTCATCTTCCCTCGACACGCCGGCGACTAGAGCACCGTGAGATCCGAAACGGATACCGCGTCCCCGCGGTCCGCCCTCATAGTCGCCCCCTCGCTGAGCGGTTCGCGTACAAGCGGTGGAACTTCCGAAGCCGCGGATACGTGAACCGCGACCTTGTGGCATTTCCTTGATGAGCATTCCGGGCAGCCAGGCATGTTCACGTTGACGAAAACTCGGCTGTAATGAACCTGCTCGGACGTGGAGAGGGATTGAACACGCGTATGTGGAAGAAACGGATCGCCGCGGCGTTCATTCTGGCCGTGGCCGTGGCGACGGGAACGGCGACCGGGATGGGCGTCGCCAGCGCCGAGTCCAACGGCGGGGTACGGGTCATGCCGCTGGGCGACTCGATCACCGAGGGCACCCAGGTGCCCGGCGGATACCGCATCGGACTGTGGCAGCGACTCGCCGCCGGCCGCTACACCATCGACTTCGTCGGCTCGCAGTTCAACGGACCGGGCAACCTCGGCGACCACGACCACGAGGGACACCCCGGCTGGCGCATCGACCAGATCGACGCCAACATCACCCGGTGGGCCCAGACCTACAACCCGCGCACCGT